>CAIVYX010000360.1 GCA_903910245.1 uncultured Opitutia bacterium
CAACCGCGGCTTCCACTGGATCACCGATAAGGTGTGCGGCATCGTCGAAGAAGAGACGCCGCTCTGGTGGAAGATCATGTTCGGCGTCGCGCTCTTCGTCGCGTCGTTCACGTTCATCGGCCTCGGCTACCTCGTCTCGACAGGTACCGGCACCTGGGGCCTCCGTTCGCCCGTGGGTTGGGGTTGGGCTATCGTCAACTTCGTGTTCTGGGTCGGTATCGGCCACGCGGGCACGCTGATTTCGGCGATTCTCTGTCTCCTGCGCCAGAAGTGGCGCACCTCGATCAACCGCGCGGCCGAGGCCATGACCATCTTCGCGGTCATGTGTGCCGGTATCTTCCCGCTCTTCCACGTTGGGCGCGTGTGGTTCGGCTGGTGGCTCCTGCCCTTGCCAAATCAGAACGGTATCTGGGTACAGTTCCGCTCTCCGCTTGAGTGGGACGTCTTCGCTGTTTCAACCTATTTCACCGTTTCTACGCTCTTCTGGTACATGGGCATGATCCCGGACCTCGGCGTAATTCGTGACCGCGCGACGACCTGGTGGCGCAAGGCTTTCTACAGCCTGCTGGCCATGGGCTGGCGCAGTGGCAACCGCCAGTGGTCTAACTTCGAGATGGCGTACCTACTCCTCGCGGGCCTCTCCACTCCGCTCGTGCTCTCCGTGCACACCATCGTCTCGTTCGACTTCGCCGTCTCGAACGTCCCCGGCTGGCACACGACCATCTTCCCCCCGTACTTCGTCGCCGGCGCCATCTTCTCCGGCTTTGCGATGGTGCTGACCCTGATGCTCCCCCTGCGCGCGATCTATCGCCTGCATGATGTCATCAACCAGTACCACATCGACAACATGTGTAAGATCATCTTGGCCACGGGCACGATGGTCGGCTACGCCTACGCCACCGAGTTCTTTATCGCGGCCTACTCGGGTAACGCCTTCGAGAAGTTCGCCTTCGTGAACCGCGCCTTCGGCCAGTATGCTTGGGCCTATTGGATCATGGTGTCCTGCAACGTGATCACACCGCAGCTCTTCTGGTTCAAGAAGGTACGCGAGAACCATTCCCTCGTCTGGATTATCTGCCTCTTTGTCAATGTCGGCATGTGGTTCGAGCGTTTCGTGATCACCGTCACCTCGCTCGCCAACGACTACCTGCCGTCCAGCTGGGGCTACTACAGTCCGACAATCGTGGATATCTTCACCTTCTTCGGCACCTTCGGCTTCTTCTCCGTCCTCTTCCTTCTCTTCATTCGCTTCCTTCCGCTGCTCCCAATGGCCGAGTTGAAGATGGTCTCGCCGCAGGCCGACCCCCACGCCCACTGATCTCCGACGCCCTACGACCATGAACGAACGCAACGAACGCATCCACGGCGTGGCCTGCACCTTCCGCAAGGTGTCCGACGTGTTTCACGCCGCCGAGAAGGTGCGCGATGCCGGCTGGAAGAACTGGGACGTACATACGCCTTTCCCGATCCACGGCATGGACCAGGCTATGGGCCTGCCTCGCTCGCCCGTCCCGCGCCTGACCCTACTGGGCGGCCTCACCGGCTTCACCACCGGCTGCCTCCTCACTTGGTACATGAACTCGTACGACTACCCGCTGATCGTCGGCGGCAAGCCCTATTGGAGCGTGATCTTTCCGTTCCCAGTGATTTATGAGTGCACGATTCTGTTCGCTGCCTTCGGCACCTTCTTCGGCCAGTTCATCTTCAACCGCCTGCCGCGCCACAACCACCCGCTCTTTGACCTCCCGAACTTCGCCCGCGTGTCGGACGACACGTTCATGGTCGTTCTCGAGGCCCGTGACCCGCAGTTCCATCTCGATGAATCGCGCAACTTCCTCCAGTCGCTCGGCGGCCAGGAGATTACCGTCATCCGCGACTAATTCGTACCCATGAGCCGCTATCTCGCATTCCTCGCCGTCGCTGTTGTCGCCACAATCAGCTTCCTCGGCTTCCAAGGTAAGACGTCCAAGGATACCCCCGTCTATGTCTTCGACGACATGGACTACCAGAACAAGTACAAGGCCCAGGGAGAGAACGCTCTCTTCGCCGATGGCCGCGACGCGCGTCCGCCCGTTGCCGGCACCGTCGCCCGTGGCAATGGCCTCGAGCCGACCAAGGTTTTCTCGGAAGACTTCCAGCGCGCCGAATCCCAGAATCCTTCCTTCGTCACGGGCAAGGATGCTAAGGCCGCCTTCCTCGCTGGCTTCCCGGAGAACTCGCTTAAGCTGACGAAGGGCCAGCCCCAGCCTTATGTGATCGACGCCGATGTCCTCACCCTCGGCCAGGCGAAGTACCAAATCTATTGCGCTGTCTGCCACGGACAGGCCGCTGACGGTAACGGCATCATGAAGGTGCGCTCCGCCATCGAAGGCGATGTCGCCATCGTCACAATCGCCAGTCTCCAGACTTCACTCATCCGCTCCTATCCGAACGGTCAGCTCTACGACGTCGTCACCAATGGGAAGAACACCATGATGGGTTACGGAGATAAGCTTTCCCCCGAGGAGCGCTGGGCTGTCGTGGCCTACGTGCGTGCTTTACAACTCTCGCAGAACTGCCCGCCCGAACTCGTCCCCGCCGCCGTGAAGGCCCAAATCAAGTAATTTGCCCATGAGCTCCTCTTCGCCTCACGCCCTGACCGCCCATTGGAAGAAATTCCTGGCCCTCGGCGTCGCCGCCTTGGCCGTTGTCTGGTACTTCGCTTTCGCTGGCGTGGCCCACCACGAAAACCGTCAGGCTCTTTCCGTCCTCGTCGGCTCGCTCTTCTGGGTCTCGATTCTGATCGGCATGTTGCTGCTCACGATGATCACCCGCGTCTTTGATGCCGGCTGGGCGCCCCTCGTCCGTCGTAACTGGGAGCTGCTCATCGTCGCGCTGCCGGTCGTCCTGCTCATCGGGGTGGTCCCGTTGGCCTTCCTTACCGACTTCCGCCACGCCCTCTGGGATTGGACGGACGCCGCCCATATGCTCCCGGGTGGTCATACCGTCGGCCATGATCCCATCCTCCAGGCCAAGAGCTGGTTCCTGAACGAGAATTTCTTCCTCGTTCGCATCGCCCTCTACGTCGCTGTCTTCGGTGTGCTCGTTACGCTTCTCCGCCGCTGGTCTTTCGCTCAGGACACCGACCGCACCGCCGGTCACACGCATCGCCTGCATGCTGTCTCCGCCGTGGGCATCCCGATCTCGGCCGTGGCGCTCACCATGCTGGCCTTCGACTGCCTGATGGCCCTCTCGTACCACTGGTTCTCGACCATGTACGGTGTCTGGTTCTTCGC
>CAIVYX010000361.1 GCA_903910245.1 uncultured Opitutia bacterium
ATCCTCGTCGGCGAAGGCCAGCACCTCGCCATCGGCGCCAACTTCGGCGGCCCCGGCCTCGGCGTCTTCGCCGTCCGTCACAACGCCGACAAGAAGAACGAAGTCCGCGAGACCCCCGGCCGCTTTGTCGGCAAGGCCAAGGATAACGCCGGCCGCGATTGCATCGTGATGGTGATGTCCACCCGCGAGCAGCACATCCGCAAGGACAAGGCTACGTCCAACATCTGTTCCAACCAGGCGTTCATCGCCACGATCGCCGGCGCCTCCATCCTCGCCCGCGGCGAACAAGGCATGGCTGCCAGCTGCGTCGCCGGTCGCGACCAAGCCCACCGCGCCGCCGTGAAGCTGCATAATATCCCCGGCCTCAAGGTCTGCTACGCCAACCAGGCGTTCTGGAATGAATTCAGCCTGATGCTACCCGAGCCCGCCGCCGCGGTCATCGCCAAGGGCCGCGCCGCCGGCCTGCACGTAGGCGTCGACATCACGGGCCGCACCCCCTGCAACTGCTCGCTGCTCAAGGTCTCCTTCAGCGACCTGCAGTCCTCCGCCGACACCGACAAGCTCGTGGCGTTCTTCGAAGGCCTTTACGGCAAGTCGGCCGGCACGAAGACCCTCGCCGAGATCCCGGCCAACCTGCTCCGCCAAGGCGCCGTGGGTCTGCCCTCCTTCCCGCTCGCGGAACTGAAGGCCTACTACACGAAGCTCGGCGAACTCAACGTCTCGCCTGACACTGGCTGTTTCCCTCTCGGCTCGTGCACGATGAAATACAACCCGCACATCAACGACTGGGCCGCGGGGCTTCCGGGTTTCACCGACCTGCACCCGCAGGCGCCTTCCGAAGACGCCCAAGGCTCGCTCGAGCTCCTCTGGCAGACGCAGGAGTGGTTCCGCAAGATCACCGGACTCGCGGGCCTGACCACCCAGCCCGTCGCCGGAGCCCAAGGCGAGCTCGTCGGCCTCAAGCTCTTCCAGGCCTACCACCGTCACCGCGGCCAACACCGCGACATCATCCTGATCCCGTCGACGGCCCACGGCACGAACTTCGCCACGGCCACCACCGCCGGCTACGCCACGAAACGCAACGCCGACGGCTCCCCCTCGGGCATCGTGATCCTGAAGTCCGCCCCCGACGGCCGCGTCGACCAGGCCGACTTCGCCGCCAAGATCGCCGAGTTCGGTCCGCGCATCGCGGGCATGATGGTCACCAACCCGAACACCTCCGGCGTCTTCGAGACCGACTTCCAGAAGATGGCCGCGGAGATCCACCGTATCGGCGGCCTGGTCTACATGGACGGAGCCAACATGAACGCCATCGCCGGCTGGGTGAACCTCGGCGCCCTCGGCGTCGATGCGGTCCACAACAACCTGCACAAGACCTGGACCGTCCCTCATGGTGGCGGCGGCCCTGGCGACGGCATCGTGGCGGTCTCCGAACGCCTCGTCGACTTCCTCCCCGGATTCCAGATCGCGAAGCACGGTGACGTCTACGTGCCCGTAAAGCCGAAGCACAGCATCGGCTCCTTCCACCGCCACTGGGGCAACTTCGCCCACAAGGTACGCGTCTACTCCTATCTCCTCCGCCTCGGCAAAGAAGGCGTGCGCCGGATGTCGGCGATGTCGGTCCTCTCCAGCCGCTACCTGTTCTCGAAGCTCGGCAAGTCATTCCCGTCGCTCCCCGCGGCGGCCGACGGCGTGCCGCGCATGCACGAGTTCATCCTCACGCTCACCGAAGAGGACTTCAAGCGCATCGAGGCCGCCGGCATACCGCGTGCGAGCATCATCGCCCGCGTCGGCAAGCTATTCCTCGACTTCGGCTTCCACGCCCCGACCGTCGCCTTCCCCGAAGTCTTCGGCCTGATGATCGAGCCGACCGAATCCTACACGAAACCGGAGCTGGATCGCTTCGCCGAAGTCGTCCTCGCCATCGGCGAGCTCATCCGCACGAACCCCGAAGTGCTCAAATCCACCCCGCGCTTCACGCCGGTGGACCGCGTCGACGAAGTCGC
>CAIVYX010000362.1 GCA_903910245.1 uncultured Opitutia bacterium
CCGGCGGCACAGACCACGGCGAATGTGGCGTGGTGAAGGGCACGTAGCACAGGAAGGGCTTAGCCTTGTTGCGATCAATGAATTGCAGGGCCTTTTCGGTCAGGACGTCGACGATGTAGCCTTTGGACGTCTTCATGACGCCGTTGTGCTCGAGCGGAGCATCGAAGTACTCACCCCAATGGCCGGAGGTATAGCCCCAGAAGGTATCGAAACCGCGGGAGAGCGGGTGGTAAGGCCACTGGCTGCCATTGTGCCACTTGCCGAAAATCCCCGTGACGTAGCCGGCGGCCTTGAAGGAGTCGGCGAAGGTCTTCTCGTCGAGGTTCATACGCTCATGTCCGGTGGAGACGCCGGTGACGCCGAGGCGACGGTGGTAGCGTCCGGTTAGGAACTCAGAGCGAGTGGGGGAGCAGACCGGCTGCACGAAGAAGCGATCGAAGTGCGCTCCGCCCTTGGCGAGCGCATCGATATTTGGTGTCGCGAGCTGGTGGTTGCCGTTGAAGGAATAATCACCCCAGCCGGCATCATCGGCGAGCATCACGATCACGTTCGGCTGCGTCGCGGCTGTGAGCCCGGCGGAGACGAGGAGTAGGCAGGCGAGGAAAGGGCGCATGGGATTATTTCTTGGCGGGCAGGTAGCCTAAGGAGACAAGGAAGTCGTCGGCGGCCGCGAGGGTCTCGGCGAACTTCGACTTGTTAAAGAAGCCGTGCGGTTGGCCTTCATAGCCGACGAGGTCGCAGCGATTGCCAGTAGCCTTCATGACTTCGGCGAATTTCTCCACGGTCGAGTAAGGCACGGTGGTGTCGGCCTTGCCGTGGAAGATGATGGTAGGCGGTGTGCCTTTCTTGACGTGGTGGATCGGCGAAATCTCCGTCGGCTCGCAGCCGAACTTGCCTTTATCCAGGCCAGCGCCGAAGCCCTTGAGGTCGAGTCCGGGGAAGGGGGCCATCACAGTGCCGGGATTGAAGAGCACGAGCGCGTTAGGCAGGCAGGAGACTGACTTGTCATCCTTGGCGGTGTCGAGTCCGGGTAAGGTCGCCACGGAAGCCGCGAGGTGACCGCCAGCTGAACCCCCGCCGACGGCGATGCGCTCCGGGTCGATGCCGAGGCGCGCGGCGTTGGCGCGCACCCAGCGCACGCAGGCTTTGGCATCCGACACGCAATCGGCCGGCTTAGCGTCCTGTCGCGTCTTGACGCGATAGTCGGCGACGATGGCGATCATGCCTCGGGAGGCGAGGTGTCGGCTCTGCGGCTCGAACTGGGTCGGCGAGCCGCCGGTCCAGCCGCCGCCGAAGAAGAAGACGATCGCCGGTAGGGGTTTGGCAGACTTCTGCGCGGGTTCGAAGATCCAGACCTTGAGTTCGGTCTCGCCGACCTTGCGATAGGTCTCGGACTTCGTGCCCTCGATGACGGGCGGGTAGCCGCCGGCTTTCTTCTTGGCGACTTTTTCTTGGGCGCCCGCGGTCAGCGCGACGAACAGGGAGAGCAGGGCGAGGGCGAGGCGCATGGGGGTGCACTCAAGATGGATGATAACTGGCAGGGATAAAGGATAGATGATGCCTAATCGACCATGCCCGCCACCCGCCACCTGCCACCCGAAGTGGTGTCTTGGAATCAGACAACTGGCCCAAGCCCTGCCTCGGTCTTCACTTTTGCACCTTTGCACGCGGCACCGCCGCAGTTGCACCTTTGCACTGCCTCTTTCTGGTCCTCAGGCCCTCCAGGCCTCGTGCCCCCTCGAAGGCTCCGCCTTCGCTTACTTCTTAAAGTAAGCGTTCTCCTTATCACCGCCGCTCAGGACATAAGCCACGAGGTCGAGAATCTCTTCCTTCGTGAGCATGCTCAGGAGCATGGGCGGCATCGGCGAGACGGTGCTCAGCTCGATGCTCTTCACTTCCTTGCGGTCGATGGAGACCTGCTGTGACGGGTCGGAGAGGTCGGTGTTGATGCTCACGCGGTCGCCGTTGAGGTTGACGACGACGCCGCTGAACACTTCGCCATTATTCTTGGTGACGATGATGGGCGCGAACTGCTCGTTGATGACCTTGCTCGGGTTGATAATCTGATCGAGGAAGTCGTGCGGGCTATAGCGTCCGGCGGACAAGGTCAGGTCCGGACCAGTCATACCGCCGGCGTTGCCGAAACGGTGGCAGGCGAAGCAGGCGGCGGCGCTGAAGACCTTACCTCCCTGGGCAAAGTCGCGGTTCTGGAGTCCGGTCTTCGTTGCGGCGCTCAGTTCATCGAGCGTCCAGTTCTTGGGCGTGCGGCCGGCGAACATGGCGCCGACGTTCTCATAGGCGGATTTGACGGGCGGGTTCTTGGCGAGCGCGATGAGCTTGTCATTCTGGGTTAATTCCTCGGGCGTGAATGTCGCCAAGGTGTCATTGCGGATGAATTCGACGAACTTGCCGAAACTGGAGCCACCGCGATAGTTGGCGGCCTTGACGAACCAGTTGAGCTGGGCCTCGCGCAGGGCGGGGTTCCAGCCAGCCTTCAGCATGCGGAGACTGCGCATGATTTCCATTTCAGGTTCCTGGCTGCCGGCCTTCGCGACCACGGACATGGCCTTGGCGGCGACGGTGGGCGACTGCAGGAACGCCAGCGTTTCGGTGAGGAGCCAGTTGAGCTCGAAGTTCGCCGCGGGATAGGCGGCGTCGTATTGGGCGATGATCGCATCGATGCCAGCGGCGTCCGGCTTGCCGTAGCGGTGCAGGATAATCTGGGCCAGACGGGCGTGCGTGAGCTTCTGCTCCTTGGTGAGCTGGGCGAAGTCCGTGCTGCGTAGCGAAGCGAGCATGCGGTCACGCAGGGCGGCCTGGGCGGCCGTCGGCTCAGCGGTGGTCGGCGTGATGCCGGTGCGCGGGTCAGGCTTGGCGGCGCGCTCGGTGTGGTAAGGGCAGGGAGCGGCCTGACGTGCGAGGGCGAGCAGGGCTTCGAGTCGAGCGGTGGCGTCCTTCTCGGCGAAGGCGCGCTCACTCCATCCCGCGGCGGGCTGATGTTCGAGGACGACGCGGGCGGCGGAGCGGACCCAGCGGTCCGATGAAGCGAGGTGCGGCCAGGCGACGTCCGCGGCCTTGGGATCCTGCTTGCCGTGGAATTGCTCGAGGGCCTTGCGGGCGGCGACTTCTGGGGAGGGCTTGTTCGCCGCCGGGATGACACGATCCGTGGATTCCTTAGCGACGTACGTCACGCGGTAGAGACCGGACTGCACCTTGCGGCCACCGATGGCGAAGTACTTCGCGCCATCCTGCGGGTGAATCA
>CAIVYX010000363.1 GCA_903910245.1 uncultured Opitutia bacterium
GGTAGGGCTGACCGCCTCGGTCAGCCGCGGTTGAGCGAGGTCGCTCAACCCTACCCAAGGCAAGCATTCCCCCGATACTCCATACTCAATACTCGATACTCACACGCCACTTTTGCACTTTTGCACAGGCCGAAGGCCGATTTGCACCTTTACACATAAGGACAGCACGTGGTGCTGTCCCTACCTCTGTCAGGCGATCAACGCTTTGACGACCTTGGTCGGGAGGACGCCAGTGAGTTTCTGGTCCAAGCCTTGGTACTTATAGGTGAAGCGTTCGTGGTCGTAGCCGAGCAGGTGAAGCACCGTCGCGTGGAAGTCGTTAATCGGGAGGGGATCCTTGACGATGTTGTAGCTGAACTCGTCGGTCTCGCCGTAGATCTGACCGCCCTTGGCGCCGCCGCCGGCCATCCACATCGAGAAGCAGCGCGGGTGGTGGTCGCGGCCGTAGTTCTCCTTGGTGAGTCCGCCCTGGCTGTAGATGGTGCGACCGAATTCGCCGCCCCAGACGATGAGCGTATCGTCGAACATCCCGCGCTGCTTAAGGTCCTCGATGAGGGCGTGGCACGGTTGGTCGATGTCCTTACATTGGCTCGGCATGCGGCCGCTGACGTTGGAATGGTGGTCCCAGTTGTTGTGGTAGATCTGGACGAAGCGCACGCCGCGTTCGACGAGGCGGCGCGCCATCAGCACGCTGTTGGCGAAGCTACCGCGCTTGCGGGCTTCCTCGCCGTAGAGCTTGAAGATGTGTTCCGGTTCCTTGGTGAGGTCGGTGAGTTCGGGCACCGAAGCCTGCATGCGGAAGGCCATCTCGTACTGCTTGATGCGGGTGTGCGTCTCCGGGTCGCCCACGGTCTCGTAATTGAGGCGGTTGAGTTGGTTGATGCCGTCGATGGTCTGCTTGCGCAGGTCGTCGGGCACACCGGGCGGGTTGTTGATGAACAGGATCGGGTCGCCCTTGCTGCGGAAGGAGACGCCGGCGTGTTCACCCGGCAGGTAGCCGCTGGACCACAGACGGCTGGAGATCGCCTGCTCCTGGTCGCGGTTCGTCGGGGTCGCGATGAGCACCACGAAGTTCGGCAGGTTGTCGTTCGCGGAGCCCAGGCCATAGGAGGCCCAAGAGCCGAGGCAGGGCCGGCCGGTGATCTGGTTGCCGGTCTGCATGGCGCAGATGGCGGGCTCATGGTTGATCGCCTCGGTATTGAGGGAGCGCATCCAGCAGATGTCATCCGCGTTCTTGCCGAGGTTGGGCAGCAGGTCCGAGTTCAGCCACATCCCGCACTTCCCGTGCTGGCTGAAATTAAACTTCGATGGCGCGATGGGGAAGCGGGTCTGGCCGCTCGTCATTGTCGTCAAGCGCTGGCCGTTGCGGATGCTCGGGGGCAGGTCCTTGTCATACATCTCCTTCATCTGCGGCTTGTAGTCGAAGAGGTCCATCTGGGCGGGGCCGCCGACCATGTGGAGGTAGATGACGCGCTTGGCCTTAGGGGGGTGCTGGGTGCTGATCGCTCCCGGTGCCGCGTGGGCCATAGTGCGACCGAGCAGGCTGGTCAGCGCGGCGGCGCCGAGGGCGTTGGCGCCCGTGCCGAGGAAGCGGCGACGGGTTTGGAGGGTGTTCCACTCGTGGAGGATGGACATGGTGTTTATTTGTTAAGGACTTCGTCGAGGTTGAGGAGCTGGCTGCAGACCATCGTCCAGGCGGCCAGTTCGGGCTTGGGGAGTTTCTCGTCGGACTTCGCATCGCCGACCCCGAGGAGCGCGGCGGCGTCGGCGGGCTGGGCGACGTAATGTGCGCGCAGCTTGCCGAGGCTGTCCGTCAGGATCGCCGTCTCGGCGGGCTTAAGCGGCCGGCTGAGTAGACGCAGGGCGGCGATGTTGAGGCGGGCGACGTCGTCGCCGCCGGGTATTGCGAGGGTGTGCTGGGCGAGGATGCGCGAGGCCTCGACGTACTGCGGGTCGTTCAGCATCACCAGTGCCTGCAGGGGCGTGTTGGTGCGATCGCGGCGGACGCAGGA
>CAIVYX010000364.1 GCA_903910245.1 uncultured Opitutia bacterium
CTAGAACTTTATATAACAACACATCCCTACTCTTTCGCTTCCTCCACATGTCCTTCTTCAGCTTCAAGATCCGCCCATTTTTCCGCACCCTCGGCGTCATCGCCACCTGTCTGTGGCTTTCACTCATCCTCGCGTATGTCGTCGACAAGGCGACAGATCCAGTCGCGCAGGCCACCGTCCCCGCGCCTGATGCGATGCAGAAAAAAACCGGCGTGCAGAATCGTCGAAGCCACGAACCGACCGCGGCCCAGCTGGAAGAGCGCAAAGATGATAAGCTCTACGGCGAAAATTACCGATGGGGCCGTCATCGTACCGGCGCCGTGCTCGCCTACGGCGACATGAGCCTGCTCTGTGATTTCCGCTCCGATTTCATGAACGACATGAAGACGTCCTTCGGCGATCGCATCAACCGACAGGAGATGGAAGCGCCCACGCACGACCTGATTCTCACCGAGGTGATCAAGGAGATGACGAAGGTACTGCGCCGTCGTGGCCAGCAGGATGCCGACGTCATCGCGCAGACGATTGCCGAACACCTTGCTTGTCTCGTGTACACCGGGGACCCGGAGCGATACCGATGGAGCACGACGATGAAGGCATGGAAGTCGGCGGAAGGCTTCTGGGCCGTGACCAAGGTGACCGACTGGAAGGAAAGTGACCAGCTGATCAAGAACCGGCAGAGCAACCCGCCCACCGACGAACTCTACCTTGCCGCCCTCGATCGGACCCCTCCCGCCTTCAAGGCCTACCTGAACTCGCTGACGGTCTCGCGCCTGGATGCGCTGGTTGAGATTGAAAAGCTTCTCGCCCTGCCTCCCGCCGAACGTAAGCCGCTCGAAGCCATCGCGAAGTATCGACGCGCCCGCCTGAGCATGAATCTCGACGACTGGGCCATGCTCACCGACGATCACGCCAAGGCTCGGCTGGTGAAGATCCGGGAAGACCTGAGCGACGTCGCGACCCACGCCCGCGCGGGTTCGCTGGATCCCTGTAAGATCAGTGAGAACGCGGTTTACTGGATCGCCTACACCCGCTCCATCATCCTGCCGGCCTCCCGCCTCGTCCGCATGGGCGAAGCCGACTTCGGCGGCGCCTTCGCTGCTTACCTCAAGATGCCCATGCGCGGCGAGGGCAATGCCGTCAACTCGTCCTACCGTCTCGCCTCCCGGCTCTGCGCCCAGCCAGACCTGTCCGCTTACGTCAACGATCCGGACCTTCGCCGTCTGATCACGATCTACCTCGCGGCCGGCGGCTCGAACAACACCGACTACCGGATGAGCTATGTCGAAGCCACGGAAGTCTCCGCGGCCTGGCTCGACTCGCTCGCGAAAGCCGGCGTGGACCTTGGCTTCGACCTGATCAGGATCGCGATGCTGCAGCACCGCGCCGGCCGCTGGCAGGAGTGCCTGACGACCACCCGCCGGCTACCGGTCGACGAGCCGATGGCCATGCTCCTCGCCTCCCGCTGCAGCCTCCGACTGAACGGCGATATCGACGTATCTCGGAAAATCCTCGACGTCGCCGGAGGGGCCCAGACGACCGTTCCCGTGCGTGACCTCAGCAAGGTACCCGGACACGCCGTTCCCGAAGAAGACTTCACCGAGCACGTCGAGCTGAGTGAAAAGACCAAACTCCGTCAACGAACCGAGGGCGAGCGGGCCATGATCGAACTCGCCCAGGGGCGTTTCGCCGAAGCCTTGGAATTCTTCGCCAAGGGTGACTACACCGAAGAGACTTCCTTCGTGGCGGAGTGCGTGATGACAATCGATGAGCTCAAGGCCTTTGTAGATGAGCGACGGAAAGCTGCCCCAGCCGGAACCACGAAGGGTCCGGCGATTGACGACCGTTTCCCAACCAAGAAAATCCTGGCTTCCCGGCTCTTTCGGGCTGACCGACTCGAAGAGGCCTTGGATTACGTCGCACCGGAAATTCGACCCCAAGCCCACAACTATGTCTTCTTGATGCGCCTAGCCGAACGGACCGACATCGCGGATCGGACCAAGGCCGACGCCTATTGGCGAGCCGCTTTGATCATCCACCAGATTGGCGAAGAGATCCTGCATGCGAGTTTCGGTCTAGATTGGACGGGCGCCACCGATGAACCAAAATGGTACATCAACTATGGCTTCCTTCCGCTCCAACGTCTCAAACCAGACTCGACGACGCGCGTCACCCTGATCACCTCCCCCACCAAGGAAGAAGCCCTCCGGGTCCAGACTTGGCTGGCCGAACACATCGACAAGCCCGTCCGCTCCGAACGCGATGCGAGCTATGCCGTCTTCGACCTTGCCCTGAAAGCCGCCCGCTCACTTCCGAATAACGATCCCGCCGGCGGCCAGATCCTCCAGTTCGCTGGTAACCTACTGAAGTTCGTGGAACCCAAAGCAGCCAATCCCGCCTACGTGCTCCTCGTGACCCGCTTCAAGCAGACCCCTTATGGCGAACATGCCCTGAAGCGTCATTGGTTCTCCAAGGAACGTCCCAACCCGCCCGCCGACATCATCGCCAAGTAGTCACGCGCCTCTAGGATGGGATGCGATGACATCGCATCCGCTGCCATTAGGTAGGGGCAGCACCGCGTGCTGCCCTAGCTGCCTTTGCTTCTTCTATTTCTCCCAACCGCCAACCGCTTACCGCTTCCACCTGTCTCGGGTAGGGTCGAGCATCCCTGCTCGACCGCGGCCGACCAAGGATGGTAGCCCTTCCTACCTGCCACCCGCCAGCCGTAGCTTTCGCTCTCGCCCCCCTCCCTTTTTAATCTCTTTTCACCCTTTAATCACGATAATTGCTTGCAGTGCTAACAGTAACTGTCAGCATTATGACATCCCCTTCACCATGTCTAAATCAAGCCGAGAAGAGCAGCTGGCCGATTTCAAAGATCGCCTAGCCACCGCCAAGAAACACCGCACCAACGACCGGATGGAACTCGCCCGCGCCGAGTACACGCAGGCCCTCGCCTTCGCCGAAGAACACTTCGGCCCGGAGAGCACGCAGGTCGATACGGTCTGCCTGGAGCTGGCCCTCTTCTACTCCACGGTGAAGGAACCGGCAGCCGAGCTCGCCGTGCTCGAACGCCGCGTCCGTATCCGTAAGGCGGAAGCCGGGATCTCGCAGATTGTCGACGCACTTCAAGATGTCGCGGAATGCCATAAACTTCAGGACCGGCCTGACGTCGCGGAATCAACCTATCGCGAAGCCCTTGAACTCTGCGATGAAAGTATCGAAGCGCATCACCCCGCCCTGCGCATGACCTTGCTCTACTTCGGTATCTTCCTGAACGACCAGAACCGTTACGACGACGCGATTCCTGTCCTCGAACGAAGCTTGGCCATCTGCAAACTCGCCAAGGATATCCCGATCTTCACCGCGGCCCGCACGGCCATGAATCTGGGCGAATCCCTCCTGCAGTCAAAACGTCATGCCGAAGCGCAGGTGCTCATCGACGCCGCTACGCCGGTAGTAACCCACCGCGGTCAGACGCCCAACGGAGACTTCGGGAAGATCTTCTACTTTCTGGGCAACTATCATCAACGCGAAGAACGCTTCACCGAGGCTGAACGCGCCTATGATCACGCCATCCAGCAGACGCATAACGCCCCCAACGTAAACTTCCGAAACCTAGCCTATATCCAGCAGGCCGCGGCCTCCAACGACCTCAAACAACAGCACCCACAGCGAGCCGAATACCGCCTCAAGCAGTCCGTCCGCCTGCTCCTCCGATCGCACGACGAACACCACGCCGACGTGCTTTCGGTCAAGCAGGACTTGGTGAACATCTATATCCCGGCCAAGCAGTACGCGAAGGCCGAAGCCATCTTGGAGGAGATGGCCGCCGCCAGCGATCATCCCGACTTCACCGACGAGCGGGCCAAGGAACGCTACCTGAACAACCTCGGCTTCGTGCAGGTGCACCTCGAGGAATTCCCGAAGGCCGAAGCCAATCTCCGGCGCGCCCTACTCTCCGCCGGCGAAGACCACGGCTGCTATGTCATCAAGAACCTCGGGCTCATGTACCAGAAGATGGGCTACGCCGCCGAAGCCATCCAGGAATACCGCAAAGCCCTGCCCCTCTTCGAGCAGCACCTCTCCACCGATCATCCTGTCGCCGAATTCATCCGCGGTGCCCTCGCCGAACTGGAAACCCCAGCTAGTTAGTTAGCCGCCCAATACTCTATACTCCATACTCTATACTCTAATCACAATGTCCTCCACCATCTCCGAAATCTCCACCCTCCTCGACTCCGCCGGCATCAAGTATCAGCTCAAGGATGACCTCATCCGAACCGGCTTTGCCACCGACCTCTACACGGACGAGGATGGCGACAATAGCGTGAACATCCTCATCCGACTCGAGGAAGACGGCGAGCTCCTCCGCGTCCAGGCACCCATGGCCTATCAGATGCCCAAGGACGCCTCACCCGCAACGCAGGCCGCGGTACTCCGCACGATTAACCAGCTCAACTGGGAATCCAAGATCCTACAGGTCGAGATGGACCTCGAGGACGGCGAGATCCGCCTCGGCGTCGACTTCCCCCTCGAAGACGGCCAACCCACCGAGAAGCAAGTCGCCCGGCTCGTTCGCATGATTCCCTCCATCATCGACCAAGCCCACCTTCACCTGCGCGACGCCCTCGATAAAGCCATCCCCATGCCCACCGAAGCCGAGATCAGCCGCCGCTTCGATGCCTTCGTCCGGACCCGCGCCTGAACTACCCCTTTACGCAGACAACCCCCATGAAGCTTTTCGAACCCCGCATCGATCGTGACCTCGCCGTGCAGCTGGGCGAAGAAGCGGTCGCCATCTCCAAGGCGGGCAAGTCCGTCGGCCCGTCAGGTCCAGTAGACATCGCAGCTGGGGTGAAAGCCTGCGTGCAGGCGACGGTCCACTATACCGCTGACCACGCCCATCCGAGCCCGGCCACGGGTCCGCATACGACGACTTATGAGGTGACGAACGAGACTACCCTCTCCGCCCATCGACGACACCTCGCCAAAGGACACAAAGTCGTCTCCTTGAACTTCGCCGCGGCCACGAATCCTGGCGGAGGCTTCCTGACAGGCGCCCGTGCCCAAGAGGAGTACCTCTGCCGCTCCAGCGCACTCTACCTAGCGATCAAGGATTCGCCCATGTATGCCTACCACCGGCGCGAGGGACATAAGCGCTACAGCGACGCGATGATCTACTCGCCGGACGTCCCCGTCTTTCGTGACGACGAGCACGGGCTACTGCCTAATCCATACCTAGCCGCTTTCATCACTTCGGCTGCACCGCTCACCAAGCACCTGCACCCCGAGGAACTCGTTCACATCCCCGAAATCCTCCGGACCCGCATCCGCAAGATCCTGAGCGTCGCCCAGGCGCATGGCCACGATTCACTCGTCCTCGGCGCCTGGGGTTGCGGAGCTTTCGGCAACGATGGCAACCAGGTCGCCAGCCTCTTCCAGCACGCCCTCGAAATCGAATTCAAGGGAGCCTTCAAGGAAGTCACCTTCGCCATCGTCGACACCTCACCCGAGAAAAAGTTCATCGGTCCCTTCGCCCAACGCTTCAAAAAAGCCGAAGAAGAGGTCGACATCGAACCTCTCTGGGAAATCGTCGGCAAGGAAGTGGTCGGGAGGGCCAACGACGAGTGGCGCTTGGTCCGCTCGACCAACCCACAGGTCACCCACTTCCTGCAGATGGGCATGCATGGCACCAACATGAAATGCCTGTTCATCCCGAAAAAGGAGGAAGTCGAAGGCACCGGCCAGGTCATCCTCAACGTCGGCCCTAACGATCTTAAGGGCCTCCTAGAGTACGCCGCGGCCCATCCCGAGGCCATGCGCGTGCCTCCCCTGAACTTTCCGCTTAACCTTGAAGGTAACGGCGACAAAGCCGGAGAGCCGACCCGCTGGGAAAACGGCGGCGCGATCTACGCCCATGCTCACCTCGTGACGCCTGCCGGCCCCGAGCTGTACGCCCGCATCGGGCCATGGTATCCCGCCGCCTTGGAAGGCATCTGGAACTTCCTCGGCCAAGCCGCCGCATGGAAACGCAGCAGGACGAAATGAGCACCGACCGCGAATTCAACGATAAG
>CAIVYX010000365.1 GCA_903910245.1 uncultured Opitutia bacterium
CACGGGGTTGGCCTCGTGTTGGCGGAGGTAGAGCGAGCTTTCGTGGGCCAGGCGGTTCGACACGTCTGGAAGGTTGGCATCCTTCGGCAGGGTGCAACAAAGACCGTTTCCGAGCCGTTCGACTTGCAGGGGAGGGGGCGAAGGGCAAAGGTTCGCGGGTGCCTTCCGTCCGCCCCAGCCGCGTCTTCGGCCGTCCCTTTGGGCGGTCCGCGGCCAAGCCTGTCTGACCATGTCAACCATTCGCATCCTTGAGGCGACGGTGGCCAACCAAATCGCCGCCGGTGAAGTGGTAGAACGTCCGGCCGCGGTCATCAAGGAGTTGCTGGAGAACTCCCTCGATGCCGAAGCGCACCGCGTGACGGTCGACTTCTCCCGGGGAGGCAAGGCCCAGATGATCGTCGAGGATGACGGCAAGGGCATGACGGGCGACGAAGCGCTGCTGAGTCTTGAGCGCCATGCGACCAGTAAGATCCAGCTGGCCTCCGACCTCGACCGTATCACGACCTTTGGCTTCCGCGGAGAAGCGCTGCCCTCCATCGCCAGCGTGGCCCGCTTTACGATGCAGACCCGGCCCGCCTCGGCGCCCTCGGGTACCGAGATTTCCATCAATGGAGGTAAGCTCGTCCACCGTCGCGACCACGGTATGGCGCCGGGCACACGCATTGAAGTTTCCAATCTTTTCCATCCGGTCCCAGCACGCCTGAAGTTCCTGAAGTCCGATGAAACTGAGGCGGCGCATATTGTGCGGCTGGTGCGTCTCTACGCCATCGCTCACCCCGAAGTCGGTTTCCTGCTGCGCGAAGACGGCCGCGAGATCTTTCGTTCGCCGGGCAATGCGCCGTTGCTGGATCGCGTCCGCGAGATTTGGGGCCGTCAGGTGGCCGGGGAGGTCACGATCATGCCGGCCTTCGCCCGTCCAGGTATGCGCCTCAGTGGCCTATTGGGTAAGCCCGGCGTCAGCCGCGGTACCCGCCAAGATCTCGTGACGGTCGTCAATGGCCGACCAGTCGATAGTCGCACGATGGCCTTTGCCCTGACCGAGAGCTATCACACGCTGATCCCCAAGGGCCGTTACCCATTGGCCTTTGTCTTTCTCGAGATGGATCCAGCCTGGGTCGACGTGAACGTCCATCCGGCTAAGCGTGAAGTGCGCTTCCGGGACGAAGCCAAAGTCCGCAATTTCCTGATCGAGTCCGTTCTCGCGGTGCTACGCGCCCGTGCCGACGACGGGTTGCCGGTTGCGACGATTCCGGCCGTTGTTCCAGCGTCGGCGCTGACAGCTTCCGTGCCGAAGACGGTCAGCGCTCCGGTCTCGGTGAGCGGCGTGACGCCGACCTACGTGCCGCCTTCCGCACCGGCCCATGCGCCGGCAGTCCGCCTCGGCTGGCGTCTGCTTTCGCGTTTGCGCGAAGAACGCGCCGTCTTCGAGACGCCCACCGGCCTGGCCATCCTCGATATCGGTGCAGCGCACCAGCGCGTGCTCTACGAATCCATCCTCGCGCAATTCACTGCGCAGAAGCCTGTCAGCCAGCCCATGCTCGTGCCGCTGAGCATCGAACTCGAACCGCTGCCCGCCGCGGTGCTCAAGGAGCGACTGCCTTTGCTGGCCTCCGCCGGTTTCGATTTCGAGGAATACGGCCGCAACTTCTGGCGTATCCAGGCCTTGCCCGCTTGGCTCGAACCCGAGGCAGCGCTGGGCTTCGTACGCGACCTGTTGGCCGAGATGGCCCGCCGCGAAGGCGACTTCGGCCGTCCTTCCCTGGCTTACGACGCCCTCGCCAAGATCGCCGTCATCAAGGCCCGCCGGAAGGGCGATAGCCTGTCGGACGCCGAGCTGATGGAGTTGGTGCAGGCGTTGTTCCGCACCGTGCAGCCAGGCACGTGCCCGCGTGGCCGCCGGACTTATGTCGAGTGGACGGATGCCGACCTGACCCGCCGCTTCGGCTAATCAGCGACGGCCCTTGTGGCGCTTCGGCGAAGCCGGCTTGCCGGTGCGCAACGCTTCGATCTGGTCGCGTAGGTTAGCCGCGCGTTCGAACTGCAGTTCATCGGCGGCCGCAAGCATCTCGGTCTCCATGTCGGACAGTACGCGCGCGATGTCGCGGTCGTCGGTGCCTTCGGCCACCGCGAGGGCTTCGTCGGCTTCCAGGTCTACGAGGCTTTCCTCGATCTTGCGGCTCGTGCTCTTCGGCGTGATACCGTACTTCGTGTTATGGGCCTCTTGGCGCTTGCGGCGGTCGCCGCAGATCGTGAGCGCACGCGTGAGGGATTTTGTCATCACGTCGGCGTAGAGCAGCACCTTGCCGTCAACGTGGCGCGCGGCGCGGCCGGAGGTCTGGATGAGGCTCGTTTCACTGCGCAGGAAGCCTTCCTTGTCGGCGTCGAGGATACCGACCAGCGCGACTTCGGGAAGGTCGAGGCCTTCGCGGAGAAGATTGACGCCGACGAGGACGTCGAAGGAGCCTGCGCGGAGACGGCGGAGGATTTCGACGCGTTCGATGGCATCGATATCGGAGTGCAGGTATTCGACCTTCAGGCCGCTGTCCCGCATGAAGTTGGCGAGGTCTTCGGACATCCGCTTCGTGAGCGTCGTGACGAGGGTACGGAAGCCGCGGGCAGCAACGGCCTTGGCCTCGCCGATGATGTCTTCGACCTGGCCAGCAATCGGTCGGACTTCCATGACTGGGTCGAGCAGGCCCGTTGGGCGGATGACTTGCTCGGCGATGACGGACGACACCTTGTATTCGTGGGGCGCGGGCGTGGCGGAGACGTAGACCGCTTGGTCGACGATCACGTCGAATTCCTCTGGGCGCAGCGGGCGGTTTTCCAGCGCGGAGGGCAAGCGGAAGCCGAATTCGACGAGGCGTTCCTTGCGGGCACGGTCGCCGTGGTACATCCCGCCAATCTGCGAGACCGAGACGTGGCTTTCGTCGATGAAGACCAGTTTATCCTTGGGGAAGAAGTCCAGGAGGCAATGCGGGCGCTCGCCGGGTCGGCGGCCGGACATGTGCATCGAGTAGTTTTCGATGCCCGGGCAGAAGCCCGTCTCGCGGAGCATCTCGAGGTCATGCTCCACGCGCATGCGGATGCGTTGGGCTTCCACGAGGCGGTTCGTCTTCTCGAAATGGTCGACCCGTTCCTCGAGCTCGGCCCGGATGGCGGCAGCGGCGGCTTTCACGCGGCCCGGGGCCATCACGTATTGGTTGGCCGGGTAGAGGTCGAATTTCTGGAGCTGCTTGCCCGGCTTCACGCTCACCGGGTCGAGCTCGCGGATGGCCTCGAGCGTGTCGCCCCAGAATTCCAAGCGGACGGCGGACTCCATGTACGCCGGCCAGACGTCGATGGTCTCACCGCGAGCGCGGAAATTACAGCGCTCCAGGATGGCGTCGTTGCGGACGTACTGGTTGGCGACGAGCTTCGCGAGGAGTTCATCGCGGCGCATCGTCATACCGGCCTTGAGTGCGATCATCGCGGCCAGGAAGTCTTCGGGCGAGCCGAGGCCGTAGATGCAGGACACTGAGGCGATGACGACGACATCACGACGTGAGAGCAAGGCGCTGCTGGCGCTGATGCGGAGGCGTTCGATGTCTTCGTTGATAGCGGAATCTTTCTCGATGAAGGTATCCGTCGACGGCACGTAGGCCTCCGGCTGGTAGTAGTCGTAGTAACTGACGAAATATTCGACCGCGTTCTCGGGGAAGAAGTTCTTGAACTCCGAGTACAGCTGGGCGGCCAGCGTCTTATTATGCGAGATGATGAGCGTCGGTCGTTGCTGCTGCGCAATCAGGTTCGCCATCGTGAACGTCTTACCCGAGCCCGTGACGCCGAGTAGCGTCTGGCGGCTGTTGCCGGCGCGCAGGGAGGCTTCGAGCGCGGCGATGGCGGTCGGCTGGTCGCCCATCGGGCGGTAGTCGGATTTGAGGCGGAATTCCATCTCAGCCCAGACTTCCACGGGCGAGCCACTGCGGGTCGACTTCGGAAAGATCCTTCACGATGCGGTGGGCCCCGGCGGGCTCCAGCTGCTCACGGGTGTTCGTCGTTGCGAGCGCGATCGTGATGAAGCCGCCGGAAAGCCCGGCCTGCAGGCCCGAGAAGGAATCTTCGAAGACGAAGGAAGTCGCCGGGTCGCCGCCGCCGAGGGCGCACGCTTTCAGGAAGACTTCCGGGTCGGGTTTACCCTTCGTGACGTCCTCGCTGGCGACGGCGCCCGCGAAGAAATGGCCGATGCCGAAGAGTTCGAAGGACAGCGCGAGGTTCTCCTTGTGGGTCGAGGTACCGATGACGCAGGGGATGCCGAGGTCTTTGAGCGCGCTGCAGAGTTCGCGGACGCCGGGGAGCAGGCGGACGTGGCCGGTGCGGGCGATGTCGCGGTAGAGGGCTTCCTTGCGGTTGGACAGGCGCTTCACTTCGGCGGGATCGCGCGACCAGTTCAGGATGTCTGGGATAATCAGCTCGTTGCGCTTGCCGAAGCCGCGCTTGAAGTGGTCGGCTGGCAAGGGGAGGTTTTCCTCCTTGGCCAAGGCTTCCCAGGAGCGTTCATGGGCGACCGAGGAGTCGATGACGACTCCGTCCCAGTCGAAGACGGCGACGGTGCGAGGCATGGCTCAGTGCTTATCCCAAGGCAGGGTGACCTTGATCGGGCGGTGCTCCCAGACATTGAAAGGTTCGAAGATTTGGCCCGGGGCGAGGATGCCGTTCGGATCGAGGGCCTTCTTGATCGCGAGCATCGCGCCGATTTCGGCTGGCGTGTGCTGCAGGGAGAGGAAGGGAGATTTCGCGAGGCCGATGCCGTGTTCGCCCGTGATCGCGCCACCGAGTTCGACGACCTTCTCCATGACTTCACGGATAGCTTGCTCGGCCTTGCGGCAGTGCTCCGGATTGAACCGGTCATACATGATGTGCACGTGGAAGTTGCCGTCGGCCGCGTGGCCGAAGGTCGGGGTCGCCAATTCGATCCGGTCACGCAGTTCGCGGGTGAAACGGAGGAGGGCGACGTAGCTGCGGATCGGCACCACCACGTCTTCGTTGAGCTTCGCGTCGCCGAGGGCGAACATCGCCTGCGAGCAGGTGCGGCGGAGTTCCCAGAGGGCTTCGGCTTCCGCTTCTCCCTCCGGTGCGCGGAAGGCGACCGCATGGCGCTTGGCCCAGGCGACGACCTTGACCGCATCCTCGGCGAGGGCGGCGGGGTGTCCGTCGATCTCGACGAGCAGCGCGGCGTGCGTCTCGGCGGAGCCAGCCAGTTCGCCGTCGGTGAAGACGCGTTGGCCGCGGTGCCTCTCGGTGGCGGCGACCGTCTGGACGTCGAGGAATTCGAGCACCGAGGGATTCACGCGCAACGACAGCAGGTCGATGGCCGCTTCGAGCGCGGCTTCATCGGTCTTGAAGGCCAACAGGAAGGTGCGACGGGCGGCGGGCAGGACGGAAAGTTTGAGGGTCGCTTTCGTAATCACGCCGAGCGTGCCTTCGGAGCCAATCCAGAGGTCACGAAGATTGAGGCCGCTGACGAACTTGCGGAGCGGAGCGGCCCAGCGGACCTTCTCTCCGGTGGGCAGGAAGCCTTCGAGGGCGTAGACGTGGTCGCGGACCACGCCGTATTTCGCGGCGCGCAGGCCGCCTGCGTTGGTGGCGATGTTGCCGCCGATGCTGCAATGTTTCACCGAGGACGGGTCGGGCGGGAAGAAGAGGCCGTGCGGAGCGGCGAGGTCGTTGATGTGGGCCGTGATTGCGCCGGGTTGCACCGTCGCCATCGACGACACCGGATCGATCTCGATCTTATCCCAGTGGTCGAGGTGGATGACCCAGCCGCCCTTGATTGGGGTGCAGGCGCCGGTCGTGCCGGTGCCACGACCACGTACCGTGACCGGGACGCGATGTTCGTTGGCGAGTTTCAGCGTGACACCGATGTCATCTTCCGTCGCCGGGCGGACGACCGCCTCGGGCATGAAGGATAGTCGCATGTTATCGAACGATGCTGCGAAGCACGCGGCTTCGTCGGTTAGGACGACCTGCGGACCCAGCTTCGCCAGGAGGGCCTGGGTGGCGGCGGGATGCGTCTGCGCGGGAGGGCTCACGCCTCCCATCAAGCAGGCTTAGCCCAGTTCGGCAAGCCACGCCGTCGCCTCGGCGTCGGAAGGCATGCGCCAATCGCCGCGGGGGGACAGGGCC
>CAIVYX010000366.1 GCA_903910245.1 uncultured Opitutia bacterium
CGACAGCCTGATGCAGCATACGCGTCGGCACTTCCTCGGCACCTCCGCTCTCGGCCTTGGCGCCCTGGCGATGCGTGGGATCGTCGGTGACGCCCAAGCGGCCACCTTGCCCAAGGGCACGCACTTCCCGGCCAAGGCCAAACGTGTCATCTATCTCTTCCAGGCCGGCGGCCCTTCGCAATTAGAGACGCTCGATCCGAAGCCGCTTCTGCGCGAAAAGCATACCCAGCCCTTACCTGACTCGGTCCGGCAGGGCCAACGCTTAACCGGCATGAGCGGCTATCAAGCCACCCTTCCGCTCGCCGGATCCTTCGTAGATTTCAAGAAGTATGGCCAAAGCGGCGTCGAGTACAGCGACCTGCTCAGCCATGTAGGCGAAGTCGCCGATGACGTCTGCGTGATCCGTTCGATGCATACTGAGGCGATCAATCACGACCCGGCCATCACGTTCTTCTGTTCCGGAAATCAGGTCGCCGGTCGCCCCTCGATGGGCGCCTGGGCTTCCTACGGCCTCGGCAGCATGAACGAGAACCTTCCTGCCTTCATCGTATTGGTCTCACAGGATGCCCAAAAGGACCAACCGCTCTACTCCCGTCTCTGGGGCGCCGGCTTCCTCCCTTCCGAACATCAGGGCGTCCAGTTCAAGGCCGGCAAGGAACCAGTGCTTTATCTCACGAATCCGGAAGGGGTCTCTCCGCATGCCCGCCGAGGCATGCTCGACGCGCTGGGCAAACTCAACGCCGACCAGCGTACCGTCGAGCTCGACCCAGAAGTCGATGCCCGCCTCGCCCAAGCTGAGATGGCCTACCGCATGCAGACGAGCGTCCCGGAAGTCGCCGATCTCTCGAAGGAATCCCCTGCGACCCTCGCGATGTATGGTGAGAGCGTGACGTCGCCCGGCTCCTTCGCCGCTAACTGCCTGCAAGCCCGCCGTCTGATCGAAAAAGGCGTGCGCTTCGTCCAACTTTTCCACCAAGGCTGGGATCAGCACGGCGGCCTACCCGGAGGCATTAAGCGCCAGTGCAAGCAAACCGACCAAGCCTCGGCGGCTCTCATTAAAGACCTTAAGCAACGCGGACTCCTCGAAGACACGCTCGTGATCTGGGGCGGCGAATTCGGCCGCACGGCTTACAGCCAAGGCAAGATCACCAAGGACTCTTACGGTCGCGACCATCACCCGCGTTGCTTCAGCCTCTGGATGGCCGGTGGCGGTGTCAAAGGCGGCCAAGCCTACGGCCAGACCGACGAGTTCGGGTACAATATCGTCAAGGATCCAGTCCACGTGCATGACCTGCACGCGACCATGCAGCACCTCCTCGGTGTCGACCACGAACGTCAGACCTTTAAGTTCCAGGGCCGTTACTACCGCCTGACGGATGTCGCCGGCAACGTGATCAAAGCGGTGATTGCCTAAAAGGGGTCCGGGCTTCAGTTGTTGCGGAGATGTCCACCGCCACGCAGGCACCCGCTTCCGCCATCGCCTCAAGGTCCTTTCGACTCTACCTGGCGGCAATCGTGCTCGGCACCCTAGCCATCCAGATTCAGACCGTCGCCATCGCATGGCAGGTCTACCGCCTGACGAAGGACGAGGGTGCCAACGCCGCCCTCGCTCTGGGTGCCATCGGGCTTGCCGAGGTGATCCCCTTTGTCAGCGCTGTGCTCTTCGCCGGCCACGTGGCGGATACCAATAATCGCCGGCGCATCGCCATCGGCGCCCTGATTGCGATGACGGCGGTAGGGCTCTTCCTTTTCTTACCGGAGCATCTGAGCGAGCGCTGGGCGCAACTCACCGTCATCTACGGGGTAATCATTCTAGGCGGATTGGCCCGCAGTTTCCTCACCACGGCCCGTCAGGCGATTATCGCCGAGATTCTGCCCCGCGATCTCATCCCCGGCGGTGTCCGTTGGCGCAATACGCTCTTCGAGCTCGCCTGCGTCATCGGTCCTGGCCTCGCCGGCCTGATGGTCTGGCTGGGCGAAAAGAACGGACTCTCTCATCCGGAGAACGTGCCGTACACGGCGATGACAATTTGTTTCGCCGGTTCACTTGGTCTAACAATCGCCTTGCGCACCACCCAGACCCTCCAGACGCGCAATCCTGAGCCTATCTTCGTCAGCCTCCGCCAAGGCATCGACTTCATGTTGAGCCAGCGCATCATGCTCGGGGCCTTCACGCTGGACCTCTTTGCGGTGCTGCTCGGTGGCGCCGTGGCCTTGTTGCCAATCTTCGCCGATATGCTGGAGGTCGGAGCCTTTGGGTTCGGCATGCTCCGGGCGGCTGGCTCCGTCGGCGCGGTGTTAATGTCGCTCTACCTCATCGTACGTCCACCCCTGAATCATGCGGGTCGATTCCTCTATGGATCGTTCGCAGTCTTCGGACTCAGCACCATCGGCTTTGCTCTTTCGATCGTCCTCGCTTCCGCCCTCGGCCTAAGCCTTCACGCGGCGTTCATCTTTTCTTTCATCTTCCTCTTCCTAGCCGGAGCGGCCGACGCGGTCAACGTGATCATCCGTCAGACGATTCTGCAGACGAGCGTGCCCCCTCAGATGATGGGGCGTGTCTCGGCGGTGACCGCGGTCTTCATTGGTTGCTCCAACGAGCTCGGCATGGCGGAATCGGGTCTGGCCGCACGGCTGATGGGGACAGTCAATTCAGTCATCTTCGGCGGGCTGGCGACGTTTGGGGTGATGGGCCTGACGCACTGGAAATTTCCTGAACTCTGGCGCCTCAAGAAAGTCGGCACGGAGCCCCCGGTCTGACCCGCTTGGGCTTGTATCCCCCCACGGTCGGGCTTCTTATTGGAACACCCCCATGAAGCTCCTCCGTCTACTTCCCTGCCTGCTGGCCATCAGTCTGCTTGGCGCCGAACCCAAGAAGCCCGACTACGACTCCCAGTACGTCCTCGGTCCTGACTCCCAAGAAAAGGAAGGCGTGCCGAAGGGCACGGTCACCGAGTACGAGTTGAACGACTCCAAGGCTTTCCCAGGCTACGGTCGTAAGTGGGCTCTCTACATCCCGAAGCAGTACGACCCGAGCAAGGAAGCTTGCCTGATGATCTTCCAGGACGGCCTGGGATACTCCGCCGCCAAGGGCCAGTGGCGAGTGCCCACGGTCTTCGATAACCTGATCGCCCAGGGCAAGATGCCAGTGACGATCGCCCTTTTCATCAATCCCGGCTTCATACCCGACCCCAAGAAGCCGACCGCCAAGGACGCCAAGGGCAAGCCGCTCGGCAAGTCCAACCGCTCCTTCGAATATGACAACGTGACGGACCTCTACCCCCAGTTCCTCGTTGATGAGATGATTCCTCTGGCTGAATCCAAGGGCGTGAAGTTCTCCAAGGACCCCCTGCGGCGCGGCATCGCCGGCGCTTCGTCCGGCGGCATCTGCGCCTACAACGCCGCATGGCAGCGTCCGGAAGCTTTCAGCAAGGTATTCACGACCATTGGCAGTTTCACCAATATCCGCGGCGTCATCAGCAAGGGCGTAGAAAAAGGCGGCAACCTCTACCCGCAGATGATTCTCGATACCCCGAAGAAGAACATCCGCATCTTCTCCCAGGATGGCTCCCATGACCTGACCAACGAGTTCGGTGTCTGGCCCGAAGCCAACAAGGCTATGGCCGCAGCTTGGAAGGCCAAGGGCTACGACTATAAGTTCATCATGGGCGAAGGCACCCATAACGGTCGCCATGGCGCCCAGCTCCTCCCGGAAGCCCTGACATGGCTCTGGCGCGACGTCCGCTAAGCCGATGCGCCTGCCTCTCCTTTCTCTGCTCTGCTTCGGAGCCCTTGCCGGAGCGGCGGAGCCTGCGTTTCAGACCTTGCTCGACCCTCAGCTAACGCACTGGGAGAAGTGGCTCGGGCCAGTCCACCGGGCCTACGATCTTCCCGGCTACGTCCGCGGCGCTAAGCCCAAGGACGACCCGGTGCTCGGCTTGAACAACGACCCGCTGAAGGTCTTCACGACCCGCCAGCAGGATGGCGAGACGGTCCTCCATATCACGGGCCAAGTCTTCGGCGCCCTCAGCTCGCTGACGTCCTTCGATAACTTCCACCTGAAGACGGAACAACGCTGGGGCGAGAAACGCTGGGAGCCTCGCACCCAGGCGGTTCGCGACAACGGCATCCTGATCTTCTGCGTCGGTGAACACGGCGCCCAAGGTAAATACTGGATGCGCAGCCAAGAACTCCAGGTCCAGGAAGGCGACATCGGCGATTGGTGGCCTCTGGCCGGCGCGATGGCCGAGATCCCGGTCCGCACCGATGACCCGGTGAAGAAGCGTATCTACGACCCGAAGGGCACCCTGACGACCGTCAATGCCCGCGTCTGGCATGGCACGAATTACGACGAGAATCCTTTCGGCGAATGGAACACGATCGAGTGCTTCGCCTTCAACGGCGACGCGGTCTTCCGCCTCAACGGCAAGACGGTCAATGTGATCCTGAATTCCCGCTACCGCGAGAAGGGTTCGACGGTCGACGTCCCGCTGAAGGCCGGAAAACTCCAGATTCAGTCTGAAGCCGCTGAATGCGAGTACCGCCGCATGGCCATTCGCCCTCTGTCCGCTTGGCCGGCCGATGTGGCTAAAGACCTTCCCTCTCGATGAAACTCTCCCCCATCCCCCTTTCCCTTCAGCAGCTCGTGGAGGCCTTGAATAAGGCGGATGGACGGATTGTGCGTTTCGAGCTCCCGACCACGACGTTGCTCAGCCCGCACGTCCACGTGACGGAGGTCGCCCGCATCGACAAGAAGTTCGTCGACTGTGGCGGCACCCTGCGTACCGACTCGAGCTGTCGCCTCCAGATCTACCAAGCCGACGACACGGAGCACCGCATCACGGCGGCGAAGTTCGCCCAGATCCTGGCCAAAGGGGCCGGCGTGCTCAGTTCGATGAACCTACCTGTTGAGGTCGAAGCCGAAGCCCCTTACCTTTCGGTCTTCCTGGTCATCGCTACCCGCCTCGAAGAAAAGCAGGTCGTACTCTCGCTCGGCATGCGCCACACGGCCTGCCTCGCCGAAGACGTCTGCTTCCCCGCTAATCTTCAGGACAAGTCAGCCTGCGCGCCCGGTTCGGGCTGCTGCTGATTCCCGTCATGCTCCGAGCCCTCGAACTACGCAAGGATTTCGGAGGGCTCACCGTCTTACACCCGACGTCGATCGACTTCTTGCCAGGCGAAGTGCACGCCTTGATGGGCGAGAACGGCGCCGGCAAGTCGACGCTTATGAAGATTGTCGCCGGTCTCTATCGCCCCGACGGCGGTCAGGTCGAATGGCGCGAACGCTATACCGAGTTCACCTCGCCACACGATGCCTTGGTCGCGGGCATCGCAATGATCCATCAGGAACTGATGCCCATCCCTGACCTGACGGTAGCGGAGAACATCACCCTCGGTGCCGAGCCTTGCTCCGGCTTCGGACTCATCGATCGACCCGCCCAGCTGGCCCGCGCCGAAGAACTGTTGGGCGAACTTGAATCTGATATCAGTCCGACCCGCATGATGCGCACGCTAACCGTGGCCCAGACTCAGGTGGTTGAGATCGCCAAGGCGCTCGGGCGCCAGGCTGACGTCATCCTGATGGATGAACCGACGGCTGCTCTCTCCGACCACGAGGTCGCCGCCCTCTTCCGGGCCATCACCCGACTGAAGGCACGCGGCGTCGCCATCGTCTACACCACCCATAAGATGGACGAAGTCTTCCGGTTGGCCGACCGTATCTCGGTCCTGCGTGATGGACGTTTGGTCGGCACAGCGCCGGCGGCTGAGCTGAATCCTTCCAAGTTAATTACGATGATGGTCGGACGAGAACTCGCCGACGTCTTCCCAGTCCGTCACTCGCCATCCGATGAAATCTTACTCGAGGTCTCCGGATTGACCCGTGAACCAGCCTACCGTAATATCAGCTTTCAGATTCGCAGGGGTGAAGTGGTCGCCCTCGCTGGCCTAATGGGCGCAGGCCGTACCGAAGTAGTCAGCGCAATCTTCGGCTTGCAGCCCGCTTCGGAAGGACAGATCTGCCTCAAGGGTAAGCCGCTCTCTATCCGTAATCCTCAGGACGCCTTAGCTGCCGGCATCGGCATGGTCACCGAGGACCGCAAAGGCCTCGGCTTGATTCCTGCCCTAGGTGTTGGCCAGAACATCACCCTGTCCGCTTTGTGTGACTATGGTCGCGGACCGTTGATCAATCATTCAGCCGAAGCCGCCGCGAGCGAGTCGCAGATGACGGAATTCGCCATCAAAGCGACCAGCCCGTCCCAACCGATTGCCCAGCTGAGCGGTGGCAATCAGCAGAAGGCCTTGCTTGCGCGCTGCCTCCTTGGCGGCCCCGATCTCATCATCCTCGATGAACCGACGCGTGGAATCGACATAGGAGCGAAGGCGGAAATCTACGCCCTCATCCAAAAACTTGCCCGGGCCGGCAAGGGCATCCTGCTGGTCTCTTCCGAACTCCCCGAAGTCCTTTCCTTAGCGCACCGCATCGTAGTCCTTCGCCGTGGCTCCGTGAGCGCCACGCTCGACGCCGCCGCGACCGACCAAGAAACCGTGCTCCGCCACGCCATGCCTTTATAACGCCATGCATACCTTAGATCGTAATCTGCTTCATCGCTTCGGCCTCCTGCTCGTCATCTTTATTGTCGGCTTGGCCCTGTCTTTGCTGACCGACACCTTCCTGAGCGTCGCGAACTTCACCAACGTCGCCCGGCAAATCTCGATCAACGGTATCCTCGCGGTCGGCGTTACCTTCGTCCTCCTCACCGCCGGCGTCGACCTTTCCCTGGGGTCGGTCGTGGCCTTGAGCGGCGTCGCCTGTGCGACCTTCGCCCATCCTGGCGAACATTCCGTGTTCGTGCCCATCGCTGTCGGCCTCTTCACCGGGGCTGCCTGCGGGCTCGTCAACGGCGTACTCGTGACCCGTGGGGGCGTCGCCCCATTCATCGTCACGCTCGGCATGATGACCATCGCCCGCGGACTAGCCCTCATCTTCAGTGGCGGTCGACCGGTCGCGAACATGTCGAACGAACTCACCGCACTCGCCGGGGACCTCTTTGGTATCCCGATTCCCGTCCTTTGCTTCGCTGGCGTCGCCGCTGCGGCTTGGTTCTTCCTGCGAAACTTCCGCCTCGGTCGCCACATCTACGCCGTCGGCGGTAATGAGAACGCTGCACGCGCCGCTGGCGTACCCGTCGAAAAGGTTAAGCTCTTCGCTTATGGACTCTGCGGACTGCTCACCGGCCTTGCGGGTGTCGTCTTGGCGGCACGTATTACGACGGGCCAGCCCAACGCCGGCCAGGCCTACGAGCTCGACGCCATCGCGGCCGTGGTCATCGGGGGCACGAGCCTTGCGGGCGGAGTCGGCACAATTACCGGTACCTTGCTGGGCGTCTTGTTAATCGGAGTGATTAACAACGGCTTAGATTTGATGGGGGTTTCCTCGTATTACCAAGCCGTCATCAAGGGCGTGATCATCGTGGGTGCGGTTTGGCTCGACCGACGTCAGGCCCGTTCTTAAAAGTCTGGGATGCGTCTTACCCCTCGCAAAGCCGTCACGGCCCTCCTGGCCTTCTGCTCCCTCGCGCTCTCCGTCGCCCTTGTCTCGGGCTGCAAGAAGGCCGCGCCCCGCAAGGAAGGCGAGATTCTCATCGGATTCTCCTCCCGTGACCTGTCAGCCGAGTATACGGCCAAACTCTCGGAAGCCGTCGTCGACTACGCGAAGACGAAGTCGGGCGTGAAGCTGGTGATGGTCGACGCCCAGTCTGACGTCCAGAAGCAGTTCGGCCAGGTCGAGAACTTCATCGCGCAGAAGGTCGACGCGATCATCCTCAATCCCTGTGAACTCGAGGCCAGCACCCCCGCCGTCGACCGCATCAAGACCGCGGGCATCCCTTTGGTGCTCGTCAATCAGGTGACGAAGTCGGCCGGAGATTCCTACATTGGCTCCAATGACTTTGACGCCGGCCGCATCGCAATGGAAGCCGTCGCCCAGAAACTCAATGGTCAAGGCGGCGTCCTGATGCTCCATGGCATCATGGGCACGTCAGCCCAACTTCAGCGCGAAGCCGGCGCCCGCGAAATCTTTGCGAAATACCCTGGACTGAAACTTGTCGACCATCAGACGGCCTCATGGGACCGTGCCAAGGCGATGGCCCTGACGGAGAACTGGATACAGGCCCACCAGGGCAAGTTCTCGGCGATCTTCGCCCATAATGACGAGATGGCCATGGGCGCCCTGCTTGCCCTCGAACGCGCCGGCCTGAAGAAAGACGTGTACGTCATCGGCATCGATGCCATCGCTCAGGCCCTGACGGCGGTGAAAGAAGGTCGCCTCGACGCCACAGTCTTCCAGGACGCGGTCGGCCAAGGCAAAGGTTCCGTCGACGCCGCCATCCTGCTCGCCAAGAAGCAGCCCTGCCCCAAGGAAACGATGATTCCATTCCAGCTGATCACCCGCGAAAATCTTTCCCAATTCCTCAAATAACATGAAAACGCTCCTCGCCCTCCTCACCTTTGGCCTTCTCGCCGTGACCGCCGTCGCCGCCGACAAGCCCGACACCCGTCTCTTCGAGATGCGCGTCTACTACGCCAAGCCCGGCAAGCTCGACGCCCTCAATGCCCGCTTCCGCGATCACACGCTCAAGCTCTTCGCCAAGCATGGCATGACGAGCCTCGGCTACTTCGTCCCGGTCGACAACAAGGAGAACAAGCTGGTCTACTTCCTCGCGTTCCCTGACCGCGCCGCCCACGACGCCTCCTGGAAAGCCTTCGGCTCTGACCCGGACTGGAAGGCTGCCGCCAAGGCCTCTGAGAAGGACGGAAAACTCATCGACCATATCGAGAACGCCTTCCTCACCGCCACTGAATACTCGGCGCTGGCCCAGGCCAAGAATTACGGCGTCGGTGTCTTCGAGATGCGCACCTACACGACCGAAGCCGGCCGTCTGCCCGACCTCAACGCCCGCTTCCGCCACCACACCCTCAAGCTCTTCGAGAAACATGGCATGACCAACGTGACCTACTGGAACCTCGCCGATGCCGAAAAGGGCGCGAAGAACTCCTACGTCGCCGGCAACACGCTGATCTACCTCCTGACGCATAAGTCCGTCGACGCCGCTAAGGCCAGCTTCGACGCTTTCCGCGCCGACCCGATCTGGATCGCCGCCAAGGAAGCCTCCGAGAAGAAGGCTGGCGGCTCACTTACGATTGCTCAGCCCAATGGTGTGAAGTCCGAGCCCCTCATCCCGACCGACTACTCTCCGGTCAAGTAATCTGAGCAACTGACAGATAAAAGGACGTCACCCGCTGCCGTCCTTTTTTGTGCCTACCTCAAACCTTCCCCGGAATCGGCGGCACTTCGGCCGGTAGCTTGACGTTGCCGGTTTCGAAATCCTTGGGCCCAACGGCGAACTTGAAGTTATAGTGCGGGGAATGCTCGTTGGTCAGGAGATCGGCAAAACGTACCATCTCGCCGGTGTAGGCGGACATCCGACCCATGATGACGGCCAGGGTGGTCTCGGCGATCTGGCGGGCGTCATTCAACGGCTTACCGCTAAAAGCGCTGCGGATGAGATCGACGTGTTCCTGTACCATGGTGTCACCGGTATCCATCTTGAAGTCCGGCACGGTGATATTCTTCTTCGAGAAGACCTTGCCGGAACCGAAGCAGGAGCCTTCGGCCCCGGTGAAGAATTCACCAACCCGACCCGTGGTGGCGGTAATCTGGCGGCACTGGCTGTGGATGTGTACGGCGTCTCCAAAATCGTAATCGACGCTGAAGAAGTCGTACATGTTCCCCGTTTCGCGGCGGGCGCGTCCACCAAAACCGAGGGCGCTCACGGGCGGGCGATCGAGGAACCAGATGGCGACGTCGACGTTATGGATATGCTGCTCGACAATATGATCACCGGAAAGCTCCGCGAAATTGAGCCAGTTACGGTTCATGTAATAGGCGTCGGTCTCACCGGCCTCACGGCGCTTCAGCCACGGCACGGTGCCGTTCCACTGGACCACGCCGCCACGGATTGCACCGATGGCACCAGCGTCAATGAGGGCCTTGTTCTTCAGGTAGCCGGCGTCATGGCGGCGCTGGGTACCGGCGACGACGGCCAGCCCCTTCGACTTGGCCTTCTCGCCGGTAGCGATGATGGAGCGGGCGCCGACCGGATCGACAGCGACCGGCTTCTCGATGAAGCAATGCTTGCCGGCTTCGATGGCGGCAGCGAAATGCACCGGTCGGAATGCTGGCGGCGTGGCCATCAGGACGAAGGTGCAATCCGTCGCTAAGACCTTCTGGTAGGCGTCATAACCGGTGAAGAGTTTCGAGGCCGGGAGGTTGTACGTCTTGCCCAGCTTCTGAACACGATCGTCGAAGGAGTCGCCAAGCGCAACCACCTCAGGCTCGATGCCGAGGATTTTGCACGCTGCGATGAACTGCCCGAGGGCGCCGGTGCCACGACCACCGCAACCGATGAGGGCGACCTTGATCTTGGTCGGAACGGATTGCGCGCGGAGGATGGACGGGGCGGCCGCAAGAGCGAGTCCGCTCAAAGCCATGGTGGAGACGAATTCGCGACGTGGGATGGGGGGGGTCATGCTTTGAGATTGTGGGGTCAGCCGAGGGCTCTCAAAGGTTTTCTTTCCGCTCCACGATGTCCGCCCTGACCCCGTGTTCGGCCCCAAGGGACTTGCCATGCGGGGAGTAAGGGCTATGGCTTGCAAAGCCGCCCAGTGATTCCGCTGGCATCCCGACCCAACTATCTCCCAACGTCCATTAACCAACGCTTACGCAAACAAATGCCGACCGCCACCCACGTTGAAGACCCCGATGTCATCCTGATTGGCAGCGGGGTGATGTCAGCCAATCTCGGAGCGATGCTGAAGCGGCTCGATCCGCGACTTTCCATCCAGGTCTATGAAGCCAGCGATGGCTTGGCACAGGAGAGTTCGGATGGCTGGAATAACGCCGGCACTGGGCACGCGGGGATCTGCGAGCTGAGTTACACGCCCAAGCGCGAGGCGGATGGCTCGGTGAAGGTGGCCAAGGTCATCG
>CAIVYX010000367.1 GCA_903910245.1 uncultured Opitutia bacterium
ACCCCGAGCGCTGCCTCCGGTTACCAGTCTTGGACGACCTACACCCCGACCAACAAGAACCTCAACGAACAGGTGCCCCTCCTCTGGACGCGCGGCCTGCTCGCCACTGGCAAGTGGGACACCACGCTGGGCGTCTGGGGTTCGACTGGCGGCCATATCGCCTTCGGTGACGCGCACGTCGATTGGCGCGCCGATACTAGCGCCGTTGAAAACCAATTTGCTTCGAAGAAGACCCCGGGCACGACGACCGCCAGCTGGACGGACGCTGTCACCGCCAGCACGGTTAAGGAACTGAAGTCCAAATAAGCCTTAAAGGATTGTCCGAAAAGCCCCGCCCAGCGGGGATTTTTTGTTTCCGTCTGTTCTCCGTCTGCCACCTTCAATCCCGCATGACGACCTCCCGCGCATGGATCCACGCCTGCCGCCCCAAGACCTTGGTGGCGGCCGTCGCCCCTATTGCACTCGGTGGTGCGGTCGTCGTGGCCTACTCAGGCGCTTCTGACCTCTGGGCTGATCAAGTCTTCGTCTTAACCCTGCTGAGCTGCCTCGGTTTCGCGCTCTGCGTGCAGGTCGCGTGTAATTTCGCCAACGACCTCGGCGACTCGCTCCGCGGCGCCGATACTTCCGCACGCATCGGCCCACGTCGCGCCGTCTCGGCAGGCGATATCACGCCCGTCGCCATGCGTCGTGGTATCTGGATTGCCTGCGTGCTCGCGCTCGTCCTTGGCGCTCCGGTCGCATCGCTGTCGCTGTGGTTGCTGCTGGCCGGCTTCCTGGCGATCGCCTGTGCGCTCGCCTATACGCTTGGCCCTTTTCCGCTGGCTTACCGCGGCCTGGGAGACGTCTTCGTCATCGGTTGCTTCGGCGTCCAGGCGACCGTCCTGACCGCATGGGCGGTTTGCACGCCTGGCCTGAGGGACTGCGGTTTCAATAAGCTACCGATGCCTTGGGCGCCCGCGCTCCTCGCCGGCCTCGGTCTCGGCCTGCTCGCCGACAACATCCTGGTCGCGAACAACGCGCGCGATTACGAGACCGACCTCGCCGTCAGCAAGCGCACGACGGTCGTACGCTTCGGACGTGGCTTCGCGCGCAATCTGCACGGCTTCAACTCAGTCTTCGGCCTGGCTTGTCTCGGACATGTCTTTGGCTGGGCCCCCATGGTCTTGCTGCCGTTGGCCCTCTGGCAGCACCTCGCCTTCCGCAAGGCCGCGCAGCCGGCCGATTTCCTGCCGTTTCTGGGTCGGGCCGCCGTGCTGATGCTCCTGGCGACGATCCTGTGCGTAACTGCCACTTGCCTCGGGTGGGTGCCGGCTGACAGCCTGTGGATGCGATGAGCCAACCCAAGTCACTCGCCGAACAGCTCGAAGCCCTCGTCAACGGGGGTTCTCGTCCGTCGTGGGATGAATACTTCATGGCCACCGCCGTGCTGGTCAGCACGCGTTCCAGCTGCGAGCGCCTGCATGTGGGTTGCATCATCGTCTCGACCGGTAAGCACCCGAACCGCCTGGTCGCGGCCGGCTACAACGGTTTTCTACCGGGAGCTCCGCATGATTCGCATATCCGCGACGGCCATGAACTCGCGACCGTGCATGCGGAACAGAACGCCGTGGCCGACGCCGCCAAGCGCGGCGTCTCGCTGCAGGGCACGATTTGTTACGTCACCCATTTCCCGTGTGTGAACTGTGCTAAGATCCTCGCCGCCGCTGGCATCACCGAGGTGCGCTACCGTCACGACTACAAGAATGACCCGCTCGTCGCCGAGATGCTCGGCCAAGCAGGCGTACTGGTCACGCGTCTCGAACGCTGATGGCCGAAGCTCCGCAGACCTTGGCGGGGCGATTGCTGGTCTCGCACCCGCAACTGCGCGATGACCATTTCCGCGAGACGGTCGTATTACTGCATACCCATAACACCGAAGAGGGCGCCCTCGGCGTCATCGTGAACCGTTCGCTCGGCCGGGTGTTCGGCCAGATTGATTCCACGACGGAACTCAAGTCACTCGACGACGTGCCCCTTTTTGAGGGCGGCCCGGTGGCGACCGACCGACTGGCGTTCGGTGGCTGGTTCTTCCCCGCCCAAGGTTCACCCGAGGTGCGCTTTGGATTAGGTCAGGAAGAGGCTGCGCAGCTAGCCAAAGACGGCCGATTCAAGCTTTCCGCCTACATCGGTTATGCCGGTTGGTCGCCTGGGCAGCTGGAGAACGAACTCAAGATGAACGCCTGGGTCGTCTGTCCGTTCGATACCCTCTGCGTTGATTTTGAAGGCGTGGAACTTTGGAAGAAACTCCTCGAGCGCCATCGGCCGGACCTGCGGCTTGAGGCGGATTCACCGGAAAATCCGGGGCTGAATTAGCGGGCCGTCGACAGCAGGACCTCGAGGTTCTGCGTGAGCAGTTCGCCTGGAGTGCGCCCATCGGCGCCGAGCATCTTGCGTTGGATTAGGCGCGTGCGTTGGGTCTGGTCGATTTCCAGGAGGCGCCAGCGGCCGGCCGGCAACTGAGGGCTCTTGGCGTCGAGGGCCGTCCAGCGGACGGGCATGCCTTGCCAGGAGAATTCGATGTACCAGCCCGCGGCGCGCGAGGCATCGCCGCGCATGAGGGCGGGATAGTTTTGCACGAAGTCCGGCATCTTATTCGTGCGCAATCCGATCGTGAGGGCGGTGGGTTGGCTGCGGAGGGCAGCGAGGATATCAACTTTCGGTTGGCCGAGGATCAGCAGTGGGTCCATGCCGATGAGGTTCTGGCCGTTGTAGAGTCCGTGGAGGTTGGGGCTCTGCTTGTTCTCAGGCTGAGCGGCGTACCAGCGGTTGAACCCAGTCGAAAGCATGAGCCCGACCTCGAAGTGCAGGTGGGAGCGATCTTTCGTGATGGGGCTGACGCCGGCGGAAGTGCGACCCATTAGGCCGATGACGGTACCGCGCCGGATCGGCTGGGCGGTCTTCAGCGTCGGCTCGATTTTTGCGAGGTGGGCGTAGAGCGTGTAGACGGGAATTTCCGCGGCGGAATGGTGGAGCACCACGTACCGGCCGTACGGACCGTTGACGTTAGCATTCAGGTAGGCGACCTGGCCGTCCATCGCCGCCAGCACAAGGTCGAGCGGTTCGCCGTCGGCGTTAGTCTTCGCCGGGCGGATGTCGATGCCTTCATGGAAGCGCTTGCCGTCTTCACGGACCATGCCGAAGGAGCCGGACTCCGTCTTACCTGATACCGTCGGTTGCAGGTAGTCTTGCGGTGAACGGATTGACGACCGTTCCATCGTGGTTGGCCAGACAATGTCCGTCGCGCCCAGCGGGAGCGCCGTGAGGCAGAGGAAGAGGGGGGCGAGGCTGTTCCGCAGGCTCACTTGCGTTCGTCTTCCTTGAGCTTGCGGAGCTTGAGCGCCGAGATGTTTAGGCGCCTGCTGATATCCATCACCGCTTCCGTGTTTGATAGGCCCTTCTTCTCGACGTGAAACATCAGGTTGCCGTTCACGATCTGCTGGTCAATCGGCATGAAGCCGACGGCGGCGTCGTTGATGACGAGGACGAAACGGCGGCCTCTGGCCTCCTTGGTGTAGTTCATCACGTCAATGGCGGCCTTGCGGTCGAGCTGGACGAGGAGGAACTCTTGGCGGAGATCCGGGTCGCCGCTGGTGATTGCGTCGGTGTTCAGGATTTCTTCGGCAGGTACGAGCGCGCGGGTCATCACCGTGATGGTAATCTGGCTCACCGGGAGGCGGACATCCTGCCGCATCGAACCACCCGAAGAGGGCGAGGCTTCGACGAAGATTGAGGCGATCTCGTCGGGGATATCGGTATTCTTACAGCCGGCGAGGAGCAGGGCGCTGAGGGCGACGGCAAGGCGGAAGGGGGTCATGGAAAGGTCAGCCGACGAGCAGGTCGAGCGAGGCTCCGACTTGCAGGATGTGGGCGGGCTGGAGGTCCAGCACCGGGACGAGGTAGGTCTGCTTGCTGGCGGCGTGGACGTAGGTCATCAGGCCTTTTTCGGCGACGCCGGCCTGCTTGATGATGCGCTTGCGCTCCAGGAGCATCGCCAGGATGTGCTTGAGCACGCCCTTGTCGCCGGACGGATCGGCGTCGTCTTCAAAGAGAGAAAGAAAGAACTCTTCGCGGGAGGCGAGGAGCTGGGCGCGCTGGGCCTGTTCTTCTTCGCCGCGTTCCTTGACCTCACGGGTCCAGCGGCCAAGGAGGATGCCGTCGGGCTTGAACGAGGTCGCGTGGTCGCGGAGCACGTCGCAACGCTCGATGTTGCCGCCGAGGGGCTTGAAGACGACGCACGTCACGAGGTCACCGACGTGGAGTTCCTTGCCGGAAGCGGCGCAGATGCGCGCGATGGGTTTAACCTGCCAGTCCATGACCATTAAGAGAAGTCAGGCGGGGCGGGGCGGGCAATCCCATTCAAGATGGTTTGCGGCTGACTTATTGGTCGGCCGGGGCAGGCTGGCCGCCATGTCCGACACCCCTAGCACCGGCATCGCCTTGCTCGCGGTCGATGTCCAGCCGACCTTCCTGAAGGCTATGCCTGAGGGTGAGGCCTGCCTGCGCCGCTGCCTCCTGGCCGCCTCGGCCGCCAAGCTCCTCGGGGTGCCGGTGCTCTTCACCGAGCAGGTCCCGGCCAAGCTCGGCCCGACCCATCCGGATCTCTTGCTTGCGGCCGGTGAAGGGCGTGCGGTCTTCGGGAAGACGGCCTTCTCCGCTTTCGGCGCCCCCGGGTTGGTCGAGGCCTTCGGTAAGATGCAGGTCAGCCAGTTGCTCATCTGCGGCTTGGAAATACCCGTCTGCGTTTACCAGACCGCCATGGATGCCCTGCGTGAAGGCATGGGGGTCACGATCCTTTCGGATGCAGTGACGGGCCGCCGCTCCGAAGACGGTCGGGCCTGCCTCGAAGCTCTGCGGGTGGCGGGGGCGCATATTTTGCCGACCGAGACGGTCTTCTACGCTCTGGTTGGTGATGCCATGCACCCGCAGTTCCGCGCGTTCACCGAACTCGTCAAGCAGGCCGGTTAGACTTGGTCGACCGTCAGGCTGGCCGCCGGCACAGCAGCGGCGTCGACGGGCAGGCCAATGTCGGCCCACGCCGCGAAGGCGATCATCCCGGCGTTGTCGCCGCAGTGCTTCGGCTCGGCCACCATTAACGGTAGGCTGCGCTGTTGGGCGACCTGTGCGAGGCGCGTGCGCAGTGTGCGGTTATTGGCGACGCCACCGGAAAGCCCGACGGACTTATAGCCGCTGAGCTCAAGCGCGGCGCCAGCCTTCGACGCGAGCTGTTCGATGATTGCATGTTGATAACCCGCGCAGAGATCCGGCATCTCAGCGGCGAGCTGGTCGTCGGACATTTTTTCCAACTGGTAGCGCAGGGCCGTCTTCAGGCCCGAGAAACTCATGCGGAGGTCAGCTTTTTCCGGGATGCCGCGAGGGAAGGGGTATTTCTTCAGGTCGCCTTGCAGCGCCTGCTTCTCGATGAGCGCACCGCCGGGGTAGGGCAGGCCGAGCAGCTTTGCACCTTTATCGAAAGCTTCGCCGGCGGCGTCATCGACCGTGCGGGCCACGACTGTGAGGCGCAGTTGTTCGTCGAGTTTCACCAGTAGCGTATTACCGCCCGAGACCACGATGGCCAAGTGTGGGAGCAGGGCGGCGCGGGCGTCGGCGAAGCCTGCCGGATCCTTCGCGTGCAAGGCGATGAACGGCGAATGCACGTGGGCGCGCAGGTGGTTGACGCCGACGATTGGGAGGTCACGGGCGAGCGCGAGCGCACGCGCGAGGGTCACGCCCATCGACAGGCAGGGGAGTAGTCCGGGGCCGCGGGTGACCGCGATGGTCTGGGCTTGCGCCAACTCACCGCGAAAATCTGCGAGCAGGAGGGGCAGGGCGGAGAGGTGCATGCGGCTGGCCAGTTCGGGGACCACGCCGCCGTATTTCACATGTTCCGCCGCCTGCGAGCTGATGAGTTCGCGCCCGAGTCCACGGGCCGGGTCGAAGAGCGCCAGGGCCGATTCATCGCAGGAACTTTCGATCGCGAGGATCATCTGCCAGCAGTCAGGTCAATTCGGAG
>CAIVYX010000368.1 GCA_903910245.1 uncultured Opitutia bacterium
GCGTTGGTGTTCTTGTTAAACACGTAGGCGCAGGCGATGGTACTGATGATGTGGATGCCATTCTCCAGGGCCTGCGTCCATTCATGGGTGTGGCCGTGGATATAGGCCTTCACTTGGTCGCGCTTGGCAATCTCGGGCCAGAAGTCCGCGGTGTCGACGAGGCCGCCCTTGTAGTGACTGGTGTCGCCGCCGACCTGCGGGTTGTGGTGGCCGATAAGCACGACCTGCTTGGTCGGGACTTCGTCGATCTTGGCGAGGATCCACGCAATCTGCTCCGCACCGAGCTTGCCGGTCGGGCCGGGCGATTGGTCCAAGGTGTCGAGTAGGATGAGGCGCGTGGACGGAAGGTCGATGAGGCTGTTGTGGCGATGCTCCTTGAGGGCGGAGGCGCTCTTCATCTCGGGGAAGGTCGCCATGAAGATATCACGGACGTCATGATTGCCGAGCGTGAGGTGAACCGGGATACCGGCGTCACGGAGCGGTGCAATGAGTTCGCGGATGACGGCGTAGTCGGCGGCGGTACCGATCGCGAGGGCGAGGTCGCCATTGATGATGACCGCGGCTGGCTTCTTCGGTAGAGCGAGGATCTGCTTCACCGTGGATCGCAGGTGGTCGTCGTCGTCCTTGGCGTTCGCGGGAATCTTCTCCTCGGGGATGCCGGTGATGTGGATGTCGTTGACGATGACGACCTCGTCGCCGCCCGAGGTGTCGAGCGCAGCCCAGCCTCGGAGCGGGAAGGCGAGGGTGGCGAGACCGGCCAGCTGGAAGAACCGGCGGCGGGAGAGGGAGACGGTCATGGGAAAGGTTTCTCGAGGGCGGCCTCGTAGACAGCGTCGACCATGCAGTCGGAGCCGAGGGCGGAGCGGAGCGGGTCGATGTTGGCGGCGCTGTAACCGAGATGGAGATGGCGGCTCCAGCCTTGGGCCAGGGCGTATTTACCGGAGAGAGCGCCCACCTCTGCGGACATCTTGTCGAGCGTATGCAGGTAGGAGTCCATGCCTTGGCTCTTATCCAGCCAATCCTTCTGCGAGGCGTGGGCTGCGAGGGCCTGGCGGGCATGATCTTGGACCGGGGCGACGTCGACATAAAGGCCGGCCCGGACCTTCTGACGTAGAGGTGTGCACAGGCCGTGAGGCATCGCGTGGTAGATGGTCACGTCATGCGCGTAGGGAGTGGCTGGCGGGACGGTGTCGTAATTAGGCATCCCGTGCGTGAAGGCGGCGGAGGTCGCGAGACGGGCGCAGGCCATGTGGTCTTCCATGTAGTCCGAGAGCGCATGCGTAAGCACGATGTCGGCGCGGCTCTGGCGGATGACCGAGGCTACCTTGCGCATGACCTCGATATCGAAGGTGAGCGTCATGTCATTGACGACCGGCGGGTAGAACTTCGCACCGAGGACGCGGGCGGCTTCCTGGGCTTCGGCGAGGCGGACGGTTGCAGTCGTGGGACCGTCCATCTGGACCGAGCCGCCGTTGCCGGCGCACAGATCGAAGTAGTGGAGGTCCCAGCCGCGCTTCCCGAGCTGGAGCATCGTCCCGGCGGCGAAGTATTCGACGTCGTCGGGGTGCGCGAAGATGGCAAGGCAGGAGGGCATGGGTTCAGGCGACCTTGACCGGCTGGCCACCGTTGGCTGCGCTCTGGTCGGCGGCGAAGATCACCTTGAA
>CAIVYX010000369.1 GCA_903910245.1 uncultured Opitutia bacterium
CTCCTGCCCAGGGAAAGGCGTCGAGAGTTCGGCGTGGTGTTCCGGCAAGACGCGTAACCCCTTCGTGGCGACCTCTAGGTACTCCGTCTCCGCCCGCTCGGCGCACCACTGCTCGCACTCGACGAGCTGCTCCGACAAGGGCTTCGTTTCGGCCATGACATGACCCTAAGCGATGCTTCCTCGCCGACAAGCCAACGCTGGCTTGAACCAAAGGGGTTTCTGGCTGTCCATAAGACAACCCCATGCGAAATCTCCTCGCCCTGCTCCTCCTACCCTTGGCCGCCCTGGCCGACGGCACCAAATACTCCGTCAGCTACCCGGCCTCGGACAAGCCCGGCGAACTCATCTTCGCCTCGACCTATAATCTTTGGCTGCCCGAGGGCGTGAAGACCGTCCGCGGCATCATCGTGCACCAGCATGGTTGCGGCCTAGGCTCCAACAAGGGCGCCGTGACCGTCGCCGACGACCTGCACTGGCAAGCCCTCGCCCGCAAATGGAACTGCGCCCTGGTCGGCCCGGTGATCGGCGAACCCGACAAGGCCAACTGCCGCATGTGGTGCGACCCGCGTAATGGCTCCGACAAGACTTACCTGCAGGCCCTCGCCGACCTCTCCAAGCAGACCGGCCACCCCGAGATTGCGACCGCTCCTTGGTGCCTCTGGGGCCATAGCGGCGGCGGCTTCTGGTCGAGCATCATGCAGGCAAAATACCCCGAGCGCATCGTCGCTATCTGGTTCCGCTCCGGCACGGCCTACTCCTACTGGCAGAAGCCCGAGGACCCGACCAAGGAGCGCGCGATCCCTGAAGTAGTCCTGCCTCCTGAAGCCTATGAAATCCCGATGATGTCCAACCCGGGCGCTAAGGAGAACGGCGACAAGCGCTTCAACGGAGCCTGGACCGGCAACCTCGCGATGTTCAAGGACTACCGCGCCAAGGGCGCCCCGATCGGCTTCGCCCCGGACCCCCTCACCTCGCACCAGACCGGTGATCAGCGCTACGCCTCCATCGCGTTCTTCGATGCGTGCCTCGAACTCCGCCTACCTGAATCCGGCAATAAGCTCCGCAAAATCGACCAGTCGAAAGGCTGGGTCTCGCCTCTACTCGGTAACGAAGCCAAGCCCGCTGGCGAATTTTCCGGCGATAAGGCCGAGACCAACTGGCTGCCGAACGCCGCCTTCGCCAAGGCCTGGACGGAATACGTGAAGACCGGCGCCACGAACGACACCACGCCCCCGCCCGCGCCTTTCAACGTCGCATCGAAAGCCACCGCTGAAGGCATCGAGCTCACGTGGGACGCACACGCCGACTTCGAGAGCGGCGTCCGCCAGTTCCTCGTCAAGAAGGACGGCCAAGTCGTCGGTCGCGTGCCGGAGAAACTCGCGAATCCCTTCGGTCGGCCGCTCTTCCAAGGCATGAGCTACGGCGACACCCCGACGCAGCCGCTCGCCCAGATGCGCTTCATCGACAAGGGCGCCAAAGCTGGCGCGAAATATGAGGTCGTCGCGGTGAACTCCGCCGGCCTCGAGTCGAAGTAAGCGCCGCTCAATCGGACAACAAAAAGGGCCGCCCACTGGGCGGCCCTTCGTTTTGCCTACGACCAGGGATTATTCGCCCCAGGTGCAGGTGTTACCGGCGTAGAGGGCGCGGCTGCCGAGTTCCTGCTCGATGCGGAGGAGCTGGTTATACTTGGCGACGCGGTCGGAGCGGCAGAGGGAACCGGTCTTAATCTGACCAGCGTTGAGGCCGACGGCGATGTCCGCGATGGTAGCGTCTTCCGTCTCACCCGAGCGGTGCGAGATGATGGCGGAGTAACCCGCGCGCTGGGCCATCGAGACGGCGTCGAAGGTCTCGGTCAGGGAGCCGATCTGGTTAACCTTCACGAGGATCGAGTTGGCGGTCTTGGTCTTGA
>CAIVYX010000370.1 GCA_903910245.1 uncultured Opitutia bacterium
GGCTTCATCGGTCTCCAGGTCGAAGGCGGCGCCTTTGAAGTCAAGCGCTGCACCCTCGAGCCCCTGTAAACCCTCCTGCCCTCAGGCCCTCCTGTCCTCCCTTCCTCGATCTATGCGTCTCCTCACTACCCTCCTCGCCGTCGCGACTTCCACTCTCTTCGCCGACGCTCCTCCTGGCTTTACTCCGCTCTTCAACGGCAAGGACCTTGCTGGCTGGCATGGCTACAATCCTCACTCCGTCACCAAGCTCACGGGCGAAAAGAAGGACGCGATGCTTGCCAAGATGCGCGAGGAATTCCCGCAGCACTGGTCCGTGAAGGATAGCGAAATCCTCAACCCCGGCACCGGCGCTTACGCGACGACCGATAAGGACTACGGCGACTTCGAACTGGTGCTCGAATACAACATGGCCCCGAAGGGCGACTCCGGCGTCTACCTCCGCGGCGTGCCGCAGGTCCAGATTTGGGACCCGACCGACGAGAAGGCCTTCAAGCATAACGCCCAGCTCGGCTCGGGCGCCCTTTGGAACAACTCCCCGGGCAAGCCTGGCAAAGACCCACTCGTGCTGGCCGACAAGCCCGCCGGCGAATGGAACAGCCTCCGCATCGTCATGACCGGCGCCCGCGTCAGCATTTGGCTCAACGGTAAGCAGACCGTCGACCATGCCACCCTCGAGAACTACTACGATCGTAAGGCCGCCATCCCCGCCAAGGGACCGATCTCCCTCCAGACGCACGGCGCCCCGATCCGCTGGCGCAATCTCGCCATCCGCGAAATCGCCGGTGATGAAGCGAACCGTATCCTGGCTTCGCACGGTAAGGCCGGCTTCAAATCGATCTTCAACGGTAAGGACTTCACGGGTTGGGCCGGCCCGGTCGAGAACTTCGAAGTGGCCGATGGCGCCATCCGTTGCAAGACGGGCAAAGGCGGCACGCCCTACTACAATCAGGACCTGACCGACTTCGCCAACCGTCTGGAATTCAAGCTGCCCTCCGGCGGCAACAATGGTCTCGCCCTGCGTTACCCGGGCACGGGCAACCCGGCCTATGCGGCCATGTGCGAACTCCAGGTGCTCGATGACAACTACGACAAGGTGAAGGGCAAGATCGACCCCCGCCAGGTCCACGGCTCCGCCTACGGCATGGTCGCCGCCCAGCGCGGTTATCAGCGCCCCATCGGCGAATGGAACTTCCAGGAAACCACCGTCGTCGGCTCGACGATTAAGGTCGAACTCAACGGCTTCATCATCCTCGACGCCGACCTCTCGAAGGTCGACATGGCCACGGTGATGGCGAAGAGCCCGCACCCGGGTAAGGATCTTAAGAACGGCTTCTTCGGCTTCGCCGGACATAACGACGCCGCGGCTTTCCGGAATATCGAAATCAAGGACCTTGCCGCCAAGTAAGCGTCCCTCAAGGCCTCCATCAAACCCCTCGAAAGAGGGGTTTTTTATTAACTGCTAATTGCTATGCCCCAGCGAGGGTCTTAATTATCTCCCATCGCAAGCCCCATGCGCCCCTATCGCCCTCTTCTCGCCGTCGCCGGCGCCCTGCTCTTTGCTTCATCGGCTTCAGCCGAGCGCATCCAGTTCAACCGCGATATCCGGCCAATCTTCTCTGACACCTGCTTCGCCTGCCACGGCCCGGACGAGAATAAGGTGAAGGGCAAGCTACGCCTCGATTCCCTCGACGCCGCGCGCAAGGGCGGGAAGTCCGGCGAACCAGCCATCACGCCGGGCCATCCAGAGAAGAGCGAAGTGATAAAGCGCTTGCTGACGACCGACGCTGACGACCACATGCCTCCGGCAGAGTTCCACAAGGTGCTCACCAAAGCGCAGATCGCCCTCGTCGAACAGTGGATCAAGGAAGGCGCCGAATACCAAGGCCACTGGGCCTTCCAGATTCCCGTCAAACCAGCCGTCCCGACGATTCCTGCCGGCGGTAACGCCATCGATGGCTTCCTCGCCCAAGGCCTCACCGCCAAGGGACTCAAGCCCAACGGGGACGCACCGAAGGCCACGCTGCTCCGCCGCGCCGCCCTCGACCTGATCGGCCTACCTCCCTCCGACGCCGACCTGCAGGCCTACTTGGCCGACTCCTCACCCGACGCTTGGTCCAAGGCCCTCGACCGCCTGATGGCTTCGCCTTACTACGGCGAGAACATGGCGATGCAGTGGCTCGACTTCGCCCGCTACGCCGATTCCAACGGCTTCCAGAGCGACACGCAGCGCACGATGTGGCCCTACCGCGATTGGGTGATCAAAGCCTTCAACAACAACCAGCCGTTCGACGCCTTCACGGTTGAGCAGCTCGCCGGTGACCTAATTCCTAACGCCACCCGCGACCAAATCGTGGCCACGGCTTTCCATCGCAACCACCGCCTCAATGGCGAGGGAGGCCGCATTGTGGAGGAATGGTTCGCCGAAAACGTCATCGATCGCATCGAGACCACCGGCTCCACCTGGATGGGTCTGACGATGAACTGCTGCCGCTGTCACGACCATAAGTACGATCCGATCTCGCAGAAGGAATTCTATCAATTCTTCGCTTACTTCAATTCGAACAACGAATCAGGGGTACTGGGGGAATTTGGTGGCTCCGGCCGAACCCGTGCCGGCGGCAATACCTCCCCCCTGCTTTCCCTCCCGACCGAGGAGCAACAAAAGCAGATCGACTTAGCCACTACAGCACTGAACTCGGCTGAGGCCGCGCTGAAAGGCATCCCCTCCTCCCAGCCCGAACTCTTCGCGAAGTGGCTCGACCGTCAGCGTGCTGCCTTCTCGAAAGAAGGCGTGGCCTGGCAGTCCCTGCCCGAGGAAAAAGTGACGGCAAAAGAAAATGCTGAGTTCAAACGCCTCGAAGACGGTTCGTGGCTCGTCTCGGGCGGTACCGCCGAGAAGGAAACCTACGTAGTCGAAGCCTCGCCTGCGCCAGGTCGGCTGACCGCCGTACGCCTCGAAGCCCTACCCGATGACTCCCATCCGGGCAAAAGCCTCGGCCGTGCCTTCAATGGCAACTTCGTACTCAGCGCCTTCGAGATCCGCCTGCGTACAGCCGACGGCAAGACGACGAACCTTCCGCTGGTGAAGGCGGAAACGGACTACGATCAAGCCGGCTGGAGCATCGCCAAACTTGCCCCCACCCCGATGACCAAGGGCAAGGCGAAGAAAGCCGATAACAACAAAGCCGGCTGGGCAATCGGAGGTAATCTAGCCGAGAACCGGGTCCCACGTAAGGCAATCTTCACCATCGCGCCGACGACCATTCCCGCCGGCGCCAAGCTGGTCGTGGTAATGCGCCACGAGTCGGCCTCTAACCATAGCATCGGACGCTTCCGCCTGAATGTCTCCGGCCAGGACCCTAAATTACTCTCGCTGAAGACCGACCCTGCGTCTGAAGCCGCTCGCCGACTCATGGCGAAACCCGTCAACCAAATCACGCCGGCCGACCGCAAGGCGCTCGAGAAACTCTTCGTCGACAGTCCCGATCACCCTCGCTTCGCCGCCACCGCCAAGGTCGCCACCGCGAAGGCGGCCTTCGATACGGCTAATAACGCACCGGTGACGGTGATGGTGATGAATGAACTCCCCAAGCCGCGTGATGCCTTCGTGCTGCTCCGTGGCGAATACGATAAGATCGGGCCGAAGGTGGAACGCGCCCTCTTCCGCGCCCTCCCTCCAATGCCCGCCGGCGAACCCAACAACCGCCTAGGCTTCGCCCGCTGGCTCGTCAGCGGCACACACCCGCTGACCGGACGCATCTGGGTCAATCGTGCTTGGGAACGTTTCTTCGGTATCGGTCTGGTGAAGACCTCCGAGAATTTCGGTTCGCAGGCCGAATGGCCGAGCAACCCCGAACTGCTCGACTGGCTCGCGGTCGAGTTCGTCGACCGCAAATGGGATATGAAGGCGATGCAGAAACTCATCATGTCCAGCTCTGCCTATCGCCGCAGCGCCGCGGTCACGCCCGAGATGCTCGAGAAGGATCCCGATAATCGCCTCGTGGCGCGTGGTCCCCGTTTCCGCCTCCCGGCCGAAGTCATCCGCGACCAGGCCCTCTGGACAGCTGGCCTGCTCGTCGACAAGCAAGGTGGTCCCAGCGTGAAGCCTTACATGCCCGAAGCGGTCTGGGACGAGACCAGCGTCTACGGCGACATGCGTAATTACAAGGCCGAGACGGGTGAAGGCCTCTGGCGCCGTTCCCTCTATACGATTTGGAAACGCACCGCAGCACCACCCACGATGCTGCTCTTTGACTCCGCCGGCCGCGAAGTGTGCACGGTGAAGCGCTCCCGCTCCAATACGCCGATGCAGGCGCTCTCGCTGCTCAACGAGGTCACCTTCGTCGAAGCCGCTCGCAAGCTCGCCGAGCAGTCACTCCGTCAACCCGGAGACAACGACGCGAAGTTGGCCTGGACCTTCCGCAAAGTGGTCCGCCGCGATGCCACCCCAGCGGAACTCGCGGTGCTGCGCAAGGGTCTGGATAAGCGCCTCGCGACCTATGCCGCCGACGCCACGCTGGCACCCAAGCTCCTCGCCACTGGCGTGAGCCCGGCCGCCACCGACCTCGACCGCAACCAGCTGGCCGCTTGGACGGCCACCGCCAACATCCTCCTCAACCTCGACGAAACCGTCACCCGCGAATGAACTGCAACGATCGTCAATTCCTCGGACTCGATGCGGCCACGAAGATGGCCCTGTCCCGCCGCACGTTCATCAAGGGCTCCGCGGGGGGCATCGGCCTCGCTGCGCTGGGCTCGCTGATCGGCACTCCAGCCTTCGCCGCTAACCCGGGACTGGGCTTCCCGAACTTCAAACCGAAGGCGAAGCGCATCATCTACCTCTTCCAGTCCGGAGCACCGTCCCAGATGGACCTCTTTGACCCGAAGCCGCAACTGGAAGCGATGCGCGGCAAGGACCTGCCGGAATCAATCCGCAAAGGACAACGCCTGACGACGATGACGTCGGGCCAGAAGAACTTCCCGGTCGCGCCGTCGATTTTCAAATTCAAACAGCACGGGCAGTCGGGCAACTGGTTCAGCGAACTGATTCCGCACATCGCCTCAAAGTCCGACGAATGGTGCGTCGTTCGCGCGATGCATACAGAAGCCATCAACCATGACCCGGCGATCACGTTCATGCAGACGGGCAGCCAGTTAGCCGGTCGCCCGAGCATCGGCTCCTGGTCTGCCTACGGTCTCGGTAGCGAAAATGCCGACCTTCCCGCCTACGTGGTGATGACTTCCTTTGGTAGCGGTCGTCCCGACGACCAGCCGCTCTACGACCGCCTCTGGGGCGCGGGCTTCCTGCCCTCCAAACTCCAAGGGGTAAAGCTCCGCAATAAAGGCGAACGCGTCCTCTACCTGAAGGACCCCGAAGGTATTCCGCGTGAAGTCCGCCGCGAACAGCTCGACGAACTGGCCGCCCTCAATAACCAGCGCCACGGCGTCCTGGGCGACCCGGAAATCCAGACCCGTATCTCGCAATACGAGATGGCCTTCCGCATGCAGACCAGCGTGCCTGACCTGCTCGACCTCTCAAAGGAACCGCAACACGTACTCGACCTCTATGGACCGGACGTGAAGCGCCCAGGCTCCTTCGCCTCGAACTGCCTCCTGGCGCGTCGCCTCTGCGAACGCGATGTCCGCTTCGTCCAGCTCTTCCACATGGGCTGGGATCACCACGGCGGCCTGCCCAAAGCCATCAAGGGCCAGTGTAACGACACCGACCAAGCCACGGCTGGACTGCTCACCGACCTCAAACAACGCGGCCTGCTCGATGATACGCTCATCGTTTGGGGCGGCGAATTCGGTCGTACGACCTACTCGCAAGGCGCGCTCACCGAGACCAACTACGGACGCGACCACCACCCCCGCTGCTTCACAGTCCTGATGGCCGGCGCCGGCGTGAACAAGGGCTCGACCTTCGGTGAGTCGGACGATTTCAGCTACAATATCGTCAAGGACGGCGTGCACGTGCACGACCTGAACGCAACCATCCTGCACCTGATGGGCGTCGAACACACCCGCCTGACTTACCGTCACCAAGGCCGCGACTTCCGCCTCACCGATATCCACGGCGAAGTCGTCAAGAAGCTCCTCGCCTAATCCTCAAGCCACGGACCCTCGGTTATGTAGCATAGGGCTCCTCGCCTATACTTCATACTCGATACTCTATACTCGCCCGTCTACTTCCCCGTCTGCTCTCGGTACATCACCTTGAAGGGATTCTCGGCGGGGCCGGCGACGTTCTCATTGACCATCAGCGGGCGACATTCCTTCCACCAGGTATCATGCTTGGCGATCAGGTCGGCGACGACTTCGGGATGCTGGGCGGCGACGTCGGTGGTCTCACCATAGTCGACGGAGAGATCGAAGAGCTGCCAGTTTGGCTTCGCGACGGCCGGGGCCGCCTCAGGTGTCGTCTTCTTGGCGGCCTTACCTTTGCCCTTCGCAGCGTTCCCTGCGTTGCTGGCCGACACGAGATGCCAGCGCGCGGTGCGCACGCTCGTCTGGGCGTACTTACCGACCTCGGGGTCGACACCTTTAGCCATGTTACCCCAGCGGCCCACATGCGTGAAGAGCGTGCGATCCGGCCAGGCAATATTTTGGCCTAGTTTCGCGGTCAGCAACGGCACGAGGCTACGACCTTCGATCTGCACCTTCATCTGCTCAGAAGCCGGCGTGCCGGTGAGTTCGAGGATCGTCGGCGAGAAATCGATGTGGGCGGCCAACGCCTTGACGTCGGCCGGCTGGAAATGCGTCGGCCAGCGCCAGAAAGACATGGCGCGGATACCACCCATGTAGGGCGTGCCCTTCTGGGCGCGCATGCCCGCGTTGAAGACCTTGGTGCCGGCGGTGCCGCCGTTGTCGTTCATGAAGACCACCAAGGTGTCCTTCGCGATGCCGAGGGCCTCGAGCTTGGCCAGGATCTTGCCGAGGTTCTGGTCGATATTGTGGAGCATGCCAAAGAAGTGCTCGGTGTCCTTGCCCAGTCCTTTGCCTTCGTAAAGAGCCGCATCCTCCGGCCGCGCGTTGTAGGGTCCGTGCGGAGCGTTGGTGGCCACCCACGCCAGGAAGGGACGCTTGGCCGCGGCCTCGCCTTCGATCCACTTGGTGGCCTGAGTAAAGAACTCGTCGGTGCAGTAGCCAGCGGTCTTCACGAACTTGCCGTTATGCAGGACCGTCGGTCCGTAGTAGGAATTCTTGGGCACGTCACCGCAGCTGCCCGGGTAGCTCTGGCCGATACCGCCGGCTCCATGGATGAAGACTTCGTCGAAGCCCCGCTTGTTCGGCTGATACTCCGCCTCGTCCCCGAGGTGCCACTTACCAAAGATGCCCGTACGATATCCGGACTTCTGAAGCTGCTCGGCCAAGGTCGCGGCGCCAAGGGCCAGTCGCTCGCGCTCGAGGATGGTGTGCGTGACGCCGTTCTTGAATTCATGTCGACCAGTCAGCAAAGCGCTCCGCGTCGGGGAACAGGTCGGGGAGACCTGGAAATCCGTGAAGCGGACACTCTCGGAGCGGAGCTTGTCGAGGTTCGGGGTCTTGAGGATGGGGTTACCGTGAGCGCCGACGTCGCCGTACCCTTGGTCATCCGTGAGGATGAAGAGGATGTTGGGCCGGTCGGCGGCAAACGTAGTGAGGGCGCAAAGCAACAGTCCGGAAAGCAGTCTCATGGGAGTACGCTCACCATGAGTCCGCCCCCGCGGAACGCAACCCCTCAGCCTTGGCGTCTGGTCAACTTAAACGAACGGTAGCTCATTTCGCCGCTGAGGGCGTCACGATGGAGCCGCGAACCTTTCACGCCGGCGAAGTCCAAGGCCAACCTGTGGAGGAACTTCGGCAAAGCCTGCTTTACCATAGCGACATAGCGCGGGGTGTTCAGCTCCATTCCCCGGATGACCTCGGGGTTGATCAGGCGCATCTCATCCAACCTGAGTCGCGGGTGCTTCGTTAAGGCTGACATCCATTCGTCGATGCCAGCCTGATAACGGAGATCAGCATGACAGAACCTGCCGCCTGGCTTCAGCACGCGAGCCACCTCATCGACGAAGCCCGTGAAGTCGGGATAGCAATGCGAGGCCTCGACGTTGATCACGACGTCGAAGGAGCCGTCCGCGAACGGCAGCTTCTGAGCATCGCCGACCTGGAAGCGCAGCCCAGCAGCCTGATGCCGCGTCTGGCAATGCCGGATGGCCTCAGGATTCAGATCAAGGCCTACGTACTCCGTCGGCTGATACGTCCGGGTGAAATACGATGCGCCGCCCCCATGGCCGCAGCTGACCTCGAGCACCCGTAAGCCGCTCAGATCGACACCCCCGCGGACATGCTCGTAGAGCTGGATATTCGGACGGTTCGGTTCGTCCACAGGTGAGAGCGTCAAAGGCACAGCCGCTTCTTCCTGAAACGCGTAGTTGAGAAAATCGATGCCCTGCTCCCGGACCCGTCGGGTAAAGAACGGATACCACCAGGCCCAGAGCTTCTGGCGGAGCTTGGGGCGGACGAGGATTTCTTCGATGAGTCCCATCAAGCCCAGACTCCTTGTTCGACCAAGGCCTTCGTCGCGGCCGCCGACCAGCCACGGTTCGCGACGGGATTCGCCGGACTCGGATGCGGCACCTTGGCATACTTGACCTGCAATCCATCCAAAGCTTCCCGCGCCCGCGTCTCGGCATAACCGCCGACGCCGACGACGGTGCTGACGCCGAGGGTCTCGACGATGACGCGTAGGAGCTTGTCACACTCCTTGTTCACAGGCGCCATGACCTCATTCGGCAATTCTTCCGGGATGACGTTGCGCCCTTGTTTGGTATTCTCGAGAAAGAGTAACGGGCAGTAATTATGAACGAGGTGATCCGCGAAGAAGGCCTCGGCCTTGCCGAAGCGCTCCTGGAACAAGCCCCAAAGACGACGACCGCTCACCTCGGAGCGATGGCAGGCGAAACCGGTGACCTTCTTGCCCGGGTGTTCCTTGTCGGGTCGACCGACCGGCATCTCCAGTCCCATCCAGTCGCGGACGGCAGCGATTTCGCCAAAAGGCACACCAGTCTGCGCCATGCCGAACGGCCCGGGGTTCATGCCTAGAAAAAGCACCTTCCGCGGGCCGGCGGCGGCAAAGCGACGCAGGTAGGCCTCGTGCGAAGCCCAAGCGTAGTCCAACGGCTGATAGACAAAGTCCGCTGGCGAGGGAAACGAACGGCCTTCCAAGGCCTTCCGTAACGCGATCGTCGCTCGGATGACTGGTTCGGCGGACATGCGGTCAGACA
>CAIVYX010000371.1 GCA_903910245.1 uncultured Opitutia bacterium
AGCACCAAACCGCTTAATACCGCATCGTCGGCTTTACATCCCGATGACAGCCAACACCGTTTAGGAACCAAGGGCACCCCGCCCTGTCCTATCCCTTTCCGATGTCTTTCCGGTCTCTCTTTGGCCCCCTTATTATCGCCCTCTCGGCCGCCGCTGCCGAGCAGGCCGCCCCGCCTACGGCCGCCCAGTTGGAATTTTTCGAAAAGGAGGTCCGCCCGGTCCTCGCCGATAATTGCTATAAGTGCCACGGACCCAAGAAACAGAAGTCTAGCCTCCGTCTGGATTCCCGCGAACTGATCCTTAAGGGCGGCGAACTCGGGCCGGTCGTTGTGCCCGGCAAACCCGATCTCAGCCGTCTCATTCTTTCCATCAACCACGCCAAAGGAAAAGATGTCTACGCCATGCCGGGCGAAGATGAAAAGCTTCCGCCCAAGGCGATCGCCGCGCTGACCGAATGGGTGAGCCAAGGCTTGCCGTGGCCGACCGAGTCTTCGCCCGTCGCGCATGACCCGAGCAAGCACTGGGCTTTCAAGACCGTCAAGGCTCCTGCTTCGCCGGCCATCACTCCGTCCGATGAAGCCAAGGTCCGCCAACCGCTTGATCGCTTCGTGCTCGCGAAGCTGAAGTCCGCCGGCCTCGACTTCAATCCCGAGGCGCCACGCGAAGTCATCGTCCGTCGCCTGACGCTCGCCCTCTGGGGCTTCAATCCTTCCGCCGAGGAAATCTCCGCCTACATCAACGACAAGGACCCGCAGGCAACCGAGAAACTGGTCGACCGCCTGCTCGCCGCGCCGGCCTTCGGCGAACGCTGGGCCCGCCACTGGCTCGACGTCGCCCGCTACTCCGACACGAAGGGTTACGTCTTCCTGGAAGAACGTCGCTACCCTTACGCCTACACTTACCGCGACTGGGTGGTGAATGCCTTCAATCAGGACCTGCCTTACGACCAGTTCCTGCGCCTGCAGCTCGCCGCCGACCAGATCGCCAAAGACCCTGAGAATAACCGCGACCTCGCCGCGCTCGGCTTCCTGACGCTCGGTCGTCGCTTCCTCAATAGCACCCCGGACATCATCGACGACCGCATCGACGTGGTCATGCGCGGCACCCAAGGCATGACGATGGCCTGTGCCCGCTGCCACGACCATAAGTTTGATCCCTTGGCTACGGCCGAATACTATTCGCTCTACGCGATCTTTAATTCAAGCCAGGAGCCGAAGGAGCTTCCGCCGCTCAAGCCGTTCACGCGCACCAAGGAGACCGAAGAGTTCGAGGCCGAACTCGCGGTCCGCCAGAAGAAGCTCAACGACTTCATCCAGAGCCGTTACGAACTTTCGTACTCACTGGAGAAGACCGCGGCTTACCTCAATCTCACTCAAGAGGCCTTCAAGGACAGCAAGCTCGACGCCAATCAGAAGGCCAAGGCTGCGAACCTCTACGCGGCCGTGCTCGGTGGCTGGAAGAACGCTCTAAAGCCGAAACTGACCCCGGCGGATCCCGTATGGGGCGCCTGGTTATCGCTCCAAGGCGTGCCGGATGCGGGGTTCCCGAAGCGCTTCGCCGCCCTACTCTCCCAGCCGACCCAGTTCGCCGATCCGCTCTTACGCGCCCGCCTGCAGGCCAAGACTCCGACCAAGCTCACCGAACTGACCGCGACCTACGCCGCCCTTCTTTCCGAAGCCCGCAAGGCCGACAACGCCACTCGCGCTGAATGGAAGCCCTGGCGTGACCTGATCCTCCATCCCACCGGGCCGACAATCATGACGCCGGCCTCGCTGATCACCACCTACAACATCGCCGACCGGAACACGCGCACCAACCTCGAGATCCAGGTCGCCAGTTTCAAGGCCACCAGCCCGAAGAGCCCGCCTCACGCGATGGTCCTCGTGGACAAACCCACGGCCGTCAAAGGCGTCGTCTTCGTCCGTGGTAGCGCCTCTCGCCCAGGCAAAGTCGTCCCGCGCCAATTCCCCGCCGTACTCACCGACGGTAAGGTCAAGGAATTCACCGAAGGCAGTGGTCGTCTCGACATGGCCAACGCTATCGCCAGCAAGTCGAACCCGCTCACCGCCCGCGTGATGGCCAATCGCATCTGGACCGAACTCGTCGGGCGCAGCTTGGTCGAAACCCCGAGCGACTACGGCGTCCGCACCCCTTTACCCAAGAACCCCGAGCTGCTTGAATACCTCGCCTCGACCTTCATGAAGGACGAGTGGTCGATGAAGAAGCTCATCCGCTCGATCGTCCTCTCCCGCACTTTCCTGCAAACGGTCGATGTGCGCCCCGAAGGCTTGGCCAAAGATCCCGACAATGAGCTGAGCTGGCGCGCCCAACGCCGTCGCCTCGACTTCGAGGCCATGCGCGACAGTATGCTGCGTGTCGCCGGCCGCCTGGATGCCGCCAAGATCGGTGGCCAGCCGTTCAATCTTGAAGCGAACTTCTCCGAGCCGCGCCGCACACTCTACGGCAGCATTGATCGCCAGAACCTCCCCGCGTTCTTCCGTACGTTCGACTTCGCCAATCCGGACTATCACGTCCCGAAGCGCAACCAGACCACCACGCCGCAGCAGGCGCTCTGGATGATGAACCATCCGTTCGCGCGCACCCAGGCCGAAGCTCTGGTCGCCAAGACCGCCGCCCTGCCCTCGAGCGAAGAAAAGGTAAAGGCTCTCTACCTCTCCGTCCTCGGTCGTTCGCCTAGTAAGAATGAGGTCGCGCTCGCCCTCGACTATCTCCGCGAAGCCGAGTTGGCGCCCGCCCCAGCGAGCTGGCGCAACGGCTACGGTGGCTGGAATAATTCCACCAAGGCGGTCGCCTTTACCGAGATGAAGGTCCAGACGAAGGATCGCATCGCTCCGACCGATAAGATGCCGGACAAAGAGTTCTCGCACGCCTTCCTCACCGCCAAGGGCGGGCACCCCGGCGATAAGACCGATGCCACCGCGGTGATCCGACGCTGGACGGCCGGTAGCGCCGGCAAGTATCGCATCGAAGGCACGCTCGCTGTCAGCAGCAAGAGCAGCGACGGCGTCCGCGCCCGCATCATCACCGCCCGCAAAGGCATCCTCGCCGAAGTCGTCACCAAGGGTGCCGCATCTTTGCCGGTTAACCTCGCCGAGGTCGAGCTGGCCGCCGGCGAGAGTATCGACTTCATCGCCGATAACTTCATCGGTTCCAATAGCGACGGCTTCTCCTGGTCTCCGGTGGTCAAAGATGCCAAGACCGGAGAAATCATTACTTCCGCCGCCGGGGAATTCGGCAAGAAGCTGGATCGTCAGTCTGCCCTTTCCACGTTTGCCCAAGTCCTCCTCACCAGTAACGAATTCATCTTCGCCGACTAATGAACCATTTCGACTCTCTCTCCCTCGGCTCCCGCCGTGAGTTCCTCCGCCGCGTCGGCATGGGCCTCGGCGGCGTCGCCATGGCTTCGCTCCTTCAACAGGAACTCCGTGGCACTGAGATCAAGGTGGACCCGCTCCGTCCGCTGGCCGCGCGTAAGCCCCCACTGCCCTGCAAGGCCAAGCGCGTCATCCATATCTTCGCCAACGGCGGCGCATCTCAGGTAGACACCTTCGACCGCAAGGTCGCCCTGGATAAGTACCACGGCAAGACGCTGCCCGGCGATTACATCGCTACCGAGCGCAAGACCGGCGCCGCCTTCCGCTCACCCTTCACTTGGAAACGCTACGGTAAGAGTGGCCTCGAAGTCAGCGAACTCTTCGACAAGACCGCCCAACATGCCGACGACCTCTGCGTCATCCGCTCGATGAAGGCCGACGTGTCCAACCACGAGCCTTCGCTACTCCTGATGAACTGCGGCGAAGCCCGCCAGGTCCGCCCCTCGATGGGGTCTTGGGTTACCTATGGTCTCGGCACGGAAAACGAAAACCTGCCCGGCTTCATGACACTTTGCCCGGGCGGCTTCCCCATCCAGGAGACGCAGAACTGGCAGTGCGGCTTCCTGCCCGGCGTCTACCAAGGTAACTACGTTGATACCTCTAAGCGCAGCGTCGAAGAACTGATCGAGAACATCCGTAACTTTGGCCTCTCCCGTCCGGCCCAGCGCCAGCAGCTCGATCTCCTGGCCAAGCTCAACGCCGCCCACCAGTCCGTCCGTCCGCAGGACGCCGCCCTCGAGGCACGCGCGCAGTCTTTCGAGATGGCCTACCGCATGCAGCTCGAGGCCACCGACGCTTTCGACATCGGCCGCGAATCCGAAAAGACCCGCGAGATGTATGGCGACACGACACTCGGACGCCAGTTTCTCATCGCCCGTCGCCTCGCCGAACGTGGCGTGCGCTTCATCCAGCTCTGGCATGGCGCCGGTCAGCCGTGGGACAGCCACGACGACATCGAGAAGAACCATAAGCGTCTCGCGATGGAAGCCGACCAGCCCATTGCGGCGCTACTCACCGACCTTAAGCGCCTCGGCATGCTCGACGAGACCCTCGTGATTTGGGGCGGCGAATTCGGCCGCACCCCGACCGTCGAACTCCCAACGCCTGGCTCCAACGCCGGCAAGATCAACGGCCGCGACCACAACAGCCACGGCTTTACGATGTGGATGGCCGGCGGCGGCGTGAAGGCCGGCACGGTCTACGGCGAGACCGATGAATTCGGCTACAAGTCCGTGAAGGACGTCGTCCACGTGCATGACCTGCATGCGACCATTATGAGGCTCCTCGGCTTCAACCACGAAGAGTTTACCTTCCGCAGTTCTGGTCGCGACTTCCGTCTCACTGACGTCCACGGCAAGATCGTTCAGTCAATCATCGCCTAATGCGCCTGCTCGCCCTGCTGCTGGCCTTCGCCGTCTCGTCAGCCGCGGCGATCGAGACCAAGGTCATCAAGGACGTCCCTTACAAGGACGACGTGATTTCCCAGACGCCTTACGAGCAGGAACGCTGCAAACTCGACCTGACCATCCCGGTCGGCGCCAAGGGCTTCGCTACCTACGTTTATTTCTATGGCGGCGGTCTAAAGAAAGGCTCGAAAGACCTAGCTTCGGAATACTGCACCGAAATCCGCGAAAGCCTCGCCCAAGCTGGCATTGCGGTGGTCACGCCGGACTACCGCCTGAGCCCTAAGGTCAAGTACCCCGCTTACGTCGATGATGCCGCGGCAGCCTTCGCCTGGACGGTGAAACACATCGCCGAACATGGTGGCGACCCACGCAAGGTCTTCATCGGCGGCCACTCCGCTGGCGCCACGCTCGCCTTGCTCGTCGGCATGGACCCGAACCGCCTTAAGCCCCACGGCCTCACCCTTGGCTCCGTTGCCGGCATCGCCCAGGTGAGCGCGCAGGTACTGACCCACTACACGATCCGTGAAGAACGTGGCCAACCACGCTACGCCATCACGAGCGACGAATCCGCGCCCGCCTTCTATATCCGGAAGACCCTGCCCCCGATCCTCACGATCTACGCGCAGAACGACATGCTCAGCCGCGCGGAAGAGAACCAGTTCTTCGTGACCACCCTCAAGGCCGCCGGTCACGCCGAGAACTATTCGCTCCGTGTCGACGACCGCGATCACGGCACGGTCGGTCATAACATCCGCAACCTCGACGACCCGGCCCGCCTCGCGATCCTCAACTTCATCGCGAAGCAATCCGCCAACCGCTGACGCCAACCTCCTCCTATCCTCGGGCCCTCCAGCCCTCGAGAGCCATTGGCCCATGTTATCGCCCAACCGCTAACCGCCCGCCGCAAACCGCTAACACCTCCTTCAATTCCCCATGCTCCTCCGCCTTTCCCTCTTCTGCCTCCTCTCCCTGCGCCTCGTCGCCGCGGAGACCTATGACGTCGTCATCTATGGCGGCACCTCCGCCGGCGTGATCGCCGCGGTGCAGGCTAAGAAGCTGGGTAAGTCCGTGGTGATCGTCGGACCCGATGTCCACCTCGGCGGCCTCAGCAGCGGCGGCCTGGGCTACACGGACACGGGCAATAAAGCCGTGATCGGCGGCCTGGCCCGCAACTTCTACCACCGCGTCTGGGTGGAATATCAGCAGTCCGCCACCTGGAAGTGGCAGAAGACCGAGGAGTTCGGCAACAAGGGCCAAGGCACGGTGGCCATGGACAAGGACGAGCGGACGATGTGGATCTTCGAACCGAGCGTGGCCGAGAAGGTCTTCGAGGACTATGTGAAGGAATTCGACCTGCGCGTCCTGCGCGACGAATGGCTCGATCGCGCCAAAGGCGTACGCGTCGTCGAGGGACGTATCGCCGAGATCACGATGCTGTCCGGAAAATCCTTCAAGGGGAAGATGTTCATCGACGCCACTTATGAAGGCGACCTACTTGCCGCCGCGGGCGTAAGCTACCATGTCGGCCGCGAAGCCAATGCCACCTACGGCGAGGAATGGAACGGCAACCAGGTCGGCATCCTCCACCACGGCCATCACTTCGGCGCAGTGAAGAAGCCGATCAGCGCCTACAAGATACCCGGCGACCCTTCCTCCGGCCTCCTGCCCCGGATCTCCTCCGACGCCCCCGGCGTTCGCGGCGAAGGCGATAAGCGCGTCCAGGCCTACTGCTACCGCTGGTGCGCGACCGACCATCCAGACAACCGCATCCCCTTCCCGAAGCCGCCTGGCTACGACGCTTCCCAGTACGAGTTGCTCGTCCGCGTCCTCGACGCGGGCTGGCGCCAGACGTTCCACAAGTTCGACCTCCTGCCCAACCGCAAGACGGACACCAACAACCATGGCCCATTCAGCTTCGATAACATTGGGATGAACTACGACTACCCCGAGGCGTCGTACGAACGCCGGAAAGAAATCCTCGCCGAACATCGCACCTACCAGCAAGGGCTGCTCTGGTTCCTTGCCAACGACCCGCGCGTGCCGGCCGACGTCCGTGAAGAAGCCAACCGCTGGGGCCTGCCGAAGGACGAATTCAAGGACAACGGCCACTGGCCCCACCAGATCTACGTCCGCGAAGCCCGTCGCATGGTCGGGGCGTTCGTGATGACCGAGAACGAACTGACGAAGAAGCAGCCGACGCCGGACTCGGTCGGCATGGGTTCGTACACGATCGACTCCCATAACGTCCGCCGCTACGTCACGCCAGAGGGTCACGTGCAGAACGAAGGCGACATCGGCGTGCCGATCTCCCCTTACTCCATCGCCTACGGTTCGCTGGTGCCGAAACGCGGCGAGATCGCCAACCTCTTTGCGCCGGTCGCCTGCAGCGCCACGCACATCGCCTACGGTTCGATTCGCATGGAGCCAGTCTTCATGATCCTCGGGCAATCCGCGGCCACTGCCGCCGCGATGGCGATCGAAGGTAATCTGGCCGTACAGGATGTCCCCTACGCGGCCTTGCGCGCCCGCCTGCTCGCCGATGGCCAGGTGCTCGAGCACGAATCCTCCAAGCTCAAGCCGAAGGGCCATGGCTCGGCCAAGCCGGCCGCCGCACTCCCGGGCGTGACGGTCGACGACGACGAGGCCACGCTCTCCGGAGAATGGAAGCAGAGCTCCGCCAACGGTGGCTTCGTCGGCGCAGGCTATCGTCACGACGACAGGGGCGCCAAGGGTGCGATGTCCGCGACGTTCGCCACGAAACTCCCTAAGACCGGCAAGCACGAGGTCTTCCTCACAATTGTCCCGAACGCCAACCGCGCGACGAACGCCAAGGTGAGCGTCCTCCACGCGGGCGGTCAGACCGAGCGGGTGGTGAATCTCAGCAAGGGCCCAGAGAATCGACTCGTCTCCTTGGGCATCTACGACTTCTCCGACCGGACGGACGCCCGGGTCATCGTCAGCAACGAGGGCGCCGACGGCTATGTGCTCATCGACGCGGTAAACTGGCAGGCCCGCTGAGGGACTTTCCCTAGAAATCCATTGAAACCCCGGGGGCGCAGGGTTGTCATAGGGACATCCCCATGCGCGTCCTGCCTTTAGTCGCCCCCCTGGTTGTCGCCGGCCTCCTTGGAGCTGCCGATACCGCCGATACGGTCCGCTTCAACCGCGACATCCGTCCGATTATGTCGGATACCTGCTTCCACTGCCACGGCTTCGACCCGAAATCGCGTAAGGGCGGCCTACGTCTGGACATCCGCGAAGATGCACTGAAGGCCGGTAAGAGCGGCGAAATCGCTATCGTGCCGGGCAAACCGGAACAGAGCGAAATCATCAAACGTATCTTCTCGACCGACGCCGACGACATCATGCCCGAAAAGGAGTCGCACAAGACCCTCACGGCCGCCCAGAAAGAACTCTTCCGGCGATGGGTCGCCCAAGGCGCCGCCTACGAACCGCACTGGGCCTACAAGCCACTCGAAACTCCCGTCATCCCCACCCTGCCGGTCGGCGGTAAGAATCCGATCGATGCTTTCATCGGAGCCAAGCTAGCCGAGAAGAAAATCAGCCCTTCCGCGGAAGCCACCAAGGAACGCTTACTGCGTCGCGTCTCGTTTGACCTGACCGGCCTGCCGCCTACGCCCGCCGAGACCGCCGTCTTCCTGGCCGACAAATCTGCCGATGCCTATGAGAAACAGGTCGATCGCCTGCTGGCCTCGACCCACTTCGGTGAACGCATGGCGATCTGGTGGCTCGATGTCGCCCGCTACGCCGATACGGTCGGCTTCCACGGCGACCAGAACCAGCGCATCTTCCCGTACCGCGATTACGTCATCAAGGCGTTCAATGACAATAAGCCGTTCGACATCTTTACCCGCGAGCAACTTGCGGGCGACCTCCTGCCCAATCCGACCGAAGAACAGCTCGTCGCGAGCGGCTATAACCGCTTGAACATGATGACCCGCGAAGGCGGCGCCCAGGCGAAGGAATACCTTTCGAAATACGGCGCCGAACGCGTGCGCTCGGTCTCCAATGCTTGGCTGGGCAGCACCTTCGGCTGCGCCGAGTGCCATGACCATAAGTTCGACCCGATCAAGTCCGCCGACTTCTATACCTTGCAGGCTTTCTTCGCGGACGTGAAACAGTGGGGCGTCTACGCGGACTACAATTACACCCCGGAACCCGAACTCAAGGGCGTGGGCAATGACCACCCTTTCTTTCCGGAAGTCCGCAGCAAGAACGCCTACCTCATTAAGAAGGATGCCGAGTTCCGCGCCGAGCTCGCGTCGTTCTATGAAAAGACCTTAGCCGAACAGAAGGACCTGACCGAGATCTCCGCCTGGCAGAAAGGTATCGCCACCTTTCTATCCGAACACCCAACCGGCCTCACCTCCCCCGCCGGCACCTCCTTCCTTAAGGCCGCACCCCCAGCCGCGCCTGCCAAAAAGGCGCCCGTGAACACCAATGCGACTACGGCCGCCAAGAAGCCAGCTGCCAAGAAGGCAGTCGCTGTCCCCGCCCCCATCGCTTTCGCAGCCGGCACCTCTATCAAGATGCCCAAGGGCGTCGCTAAAGGCGAAGACTTTGTCATCACGCTCAATGCCAGCAACACGCCTATCGCTTCGGTCCGTATCGACCTGCCCAAGGGCTCCTTGACGGCCGGCTCCGCCGCCAACATCACCGCCCGCTTCGGTATCCTCGACGCCAAGGCCACGGAACGTCCGGTCGCCTTCCACTTAGCCGACGCCACACATCGTGAACCACGCTACAAGAGCTCCGTCGAAGCGACCGACATCAACGCAGGCTGGTCGCTGAAGATGCCTGACGCTGACGTCCATGCGGTCTGGCTGCTCGACACGCCGGTCACCCTCAAGCCTGACGAGAAGTTCGTCATCCATTTCGACAGCAACGCCGCCCTGACTCTCAAGGCCTCGGTCTCTCCTCTCTCCCACGATGACCCATTGAAGGTAACCGCGCCGGAGACCCTTACGCGATCGAGCGGGGTCCACCCAACTCCGGCAACCTTTGCCCTCTATGTGACTTCGAGAGGCACCGACCGCGCGACACTCGCGAAGAGTCGCACCCTAACCACCACCATCCGCCGCCAGAACAACGGCTACGCCTGGTCAATGGTCACCCAGGCCGCCAAACCTCTCACGGTCCGCATCCTGCCTCGCGGCAACTTCCTCGACGAGACCGGACCCGTCGTCTTACCCACGACGCCTTCGTTCCTCCCTGGCCTGCGCACGAGCACCGAAGAAAAGCGCCTCACCCGCCTCGATCTCGCCAACTGGATCACCTCCAAGGATAATCCGATCACCGGCCGCACGGTCATGAACCGGCTCTGGCAGATCTTCCACGGCACCGGCCTCAGCGCCGGACTCGATGACCTAGGCTCGCAAGGCGAACTGCCCTCGCATCCTGAGCTCCTCGAATGGCTGTCCGTGGAGTTCCGCGACAAGGGCTGGGACATGAAGAAGATGATCCGCCTGATGGTCACGAGCCGCACTTACCGCCAGAGCAGCAGCCTTCGCCCCGACCTCAAGGAGACCGACCCCAACAACCGCCTACTCGCCTCGCAGAACCCCCGTCGCCTCGACGCCGAATTCGTCCGCGACAACGCCCTCTTCATCGCCGGACTCCTCAATGTCGCCGATGTCGGTGGCCCCAGCGTGATGCCTTACCAGCCCGAAGGCTATTATGAGCCGATGCAGTTCCCGAACCGCACCTACGTGGCAAGCAAGGACTCCGACCAATGGCGTCGAGGGCTCTACATGCATTGGCAGCGCATGTTCCTGCATCCGATGCTGATCAACTTTGACGCCCCCTCCCGCGACGAATGCACCGCGCTTCGTAATTACAGCAACACCCCACAGCAGGCCCTGACGCTCCTCAATGACCCGACCTTCGTCGAAGCCGCCCGCGCCATGGCCGCCCGCCTCTTGGCCTTGCCTTCTAGTGATCGCCTTAGCCACGGCTTCCGTCTCGCGATGGGCCGCGATATCAAGCCAGCCGAGCGCCCGTCGCTGGAGAAGCTGATTGCTGAACAGACGGTGTATTATAAATCCAACCCCGCCGAAGCCGCCAAGCTGATCAAGGTCGGCTTCAGCCAGTCGATGGCCAAGGATCCAGCCGAACTCGCCGCCTGGACCCAGGCCTGCCGCGTCCTCCTCAACTCCCACGAAGCGATCACCCGCTACTAAGATCATGCGCCCTTACGACCCCATCGCCCACGCCCTGTCGATCAACCGACGGAGCTTCCTCACCAAGAGCGCCTACGGCCTCGGTAGCGCGGCTTTCGCCATGCTCGCCGCGAAGTCGGGTTTTGGCGACCTGCACGCCGCCCCTTTCTCCAACGGCGCGCTAAAGGTTGCGCACCTGCCTGTGAAGGCCAAGCGCGTCATCTTCCTTTGCATGGCGGGCGGACCGCCCCACCTGGAGCTCTTCGACAACAAGCCGGTCCTCAAGAAACTCCACGACCAGCCATTCCCGGAGTCGTTCACGAAGGGCAAGCAGATCGCGCAGCTCCAGAATGCGGTCCTCAAGGCCCGCGGAGGCTCCTTCGAGTTCAAGAAGTGGGGTAAGTCAGGCATGGAACTCACTGACATCTTCCCACACATCGGCTCAGTCGCCGACGACCTCTGCGTCGTGCGCTCACTGAAGACGGAACAAATCAACCACGATACGGCCCACGCGTTCTTTAATACGGGTTCGATCATCAAGGGCCGACCGAGCATGGGCTCTTGGCTGCTCTACGGCCTTGGCTCTGAAACCGAGAACCTGCCTGGCTACATTGTGCTGACCTCCACCGGTCGCATCGGCCAGCAGCCAATCTCCTCGCGCCAATGGTCCAGCGGCGTACTGCCCAGCAAATACCAGGGTATTCAATTCCAGTCCAAGGGCGAAGCGGTCCACTACATCGGTAATCCCGAAGGCGTCTGCCAGAGCACCCAGCGTCAGGTCATCGACGAAATCCGCCGCCTCAACGGCCAGCTCGCCGAAGAGACCGTCGATCCCGAGATCGCCACGCGCGTCGCGCAGTATGAGATGGCCTTCAAGATGCAGTCGAGCGTGCCCGAGCTCCTCGACTTCAAGGCCGAGACGGCGAAGACGCTCGAAAACTACGGCATCAAGGAAGTCGGCGACGGCTCCTTCGCCTCGAATTGCCTCATGGCCCGCCGCCTCGCCGAACGTGGCGTGCGTATGATCCAGCTCTACCACCGCGCCTGGGATCTCCACGGCAACCTCGACAACGGGATGAAGATGGGCGCCGAAGACGTCGACAAGGCCACGGGCGCCCTCATCCGCGACCTAAAGGAACGCGGCATGCTCGACGATACGCTGATCCTCTGGGGCGGAGAATTCGGCCGCACGCCGATGGGCCAAGGCACGGGCCGCGACCACCACATCGCCGGTTACTCGGTCTTCCTCGCCGGCGGTGGCGTCAAGGCCGGCACGACCTATGGCGCCACCGACGAGCTAGGCTACAACGCTGTCGAAAACGTCGTCGATGTCCATGACCTGCACGCCACGATGCTCGCCTTGATGGGGATCGACCACCATCGCCTGAACGTGAAGTACCAAGGCCTCGACGTCCGCCTCACCGGCGTCGCGGGTAAGGTGGTCAAGGGCATCATGGCCTAGCGGTAAACGACACTTAAACGCCGTTAAAATTCGGCGTTTAGACTTCAATGGTCAGGGCGTATTCATATGGTCGAACCATGCCCCTCCACCGACTCACCCTGACGGTCGCCCTACTGGCGTCCGCCTTCGTCAACGCTTTCGCCGCCGACGCGATCACGCCGACCGCGAAGACCGAACTCTTCAACGGCAAGGACACCGTCGGATGGGTCGTCTACCCGGCCGAGACCTCCAAGGATACCTGGTCGATCAAGGACGGCATCCTTGCCTGTACGGGCAAGCCGAGCGGCTTCCTCCGCACGGAGAAGAGCTACAAGCAGTATCGCTTCACGGTCGAGTGGCGCTTCACGAAGACCGGTAACACGGGCGTGGTCGTCCATATGACGCCCCCCGACGCAGTCTGGCCGAAGAGCATCGAATGCCAAGGCATGCATAAGAACCAGGGCGACTTCTACTTCTGGAATGGTGCCACGCTCACGGGCGGAACTGAACTTAAGGATAAGAAGAGCGGCAAGACTCGCGGCTACCGTCTGGGTAAACAGAGCGACGCCGAGAAGCCGGCTGGCGAATGGAATACGTTCACCACGGTCTGCGACGGCAACACGGTCACCATCCTCGTCAACGGCAAGGAAGTGAACAAGGCCACCGG
>CAIVYX010000372.1 GCA_903910245.1 uncultured Opitutia bacterium
GAGGACGCGATGGTGATCACGTCCCTACCTCGATACACGGTTGAGCGAGGGCGCTCAACCCTACCCAAGGCAACTAGGTCAGCACGCGGTGCTGCCCCTACCTCAAGGCAGACACTCCCCCCGATACTCAATACTCCATACTCGATACTCTCGGGGAGGGCCTTAAGGCCCTCTCCTCACTTCCTCTCTAACTTCAAATAATCCAACCCAAACATATTCCGCGGCGTCGCGGCGGGATTAGGAGCGAGGATCTTGATCTCGAGGCGATGTTCCCCGACGTCGAGCTCATGGCGGCCACCATTGAGTTCGCCGGTGGTGACGACTGCGGCAGGATTATAGAAATCGTAACCCTCTTCGCCGAGCAGTTTGCCGTCGAGACGCAGTTCGAACGCACCGTAGTCATGGGCCTTGGTGCCGACGAATTTCACTTCATAAGTACCCTTCGCGGCGACGGGTAGCGCCAGCGTGAGCGTATCGCCGACCTTACCGCCCGTCCACCAGAGGTGATCATTGCCACTCCAGCGGCTGGCCTTGAAGGCGCCCATCTTCTGGCTGGCGGCCTTGCCGCCGGTCACGGCGAGTACCTTCAAACTCTCGCCTTCGACGGCACCCTCGAGACGCCAGACGCCCGGTGCGGAGGCTGGGAAGCCATCCGGATTCTGCAGATAGGCCACGAGATTGATCACCTGCTCCTTGGTCAGTGCATCGAGCAGCCCCTCGGGCATGAGCGACATCGGCAAGGTCTCGCGCTTTTCGACCTCGCCCTTGGCGACGGTGAACTTGGCGCCGCCGGGCATGACCAGGCGGAAGGACTGCGCATCCTCGAACTGGACGATGCCGCTCATCGTCGCGCCGCTCTTGAGCTTGAAGACGTTGAGCTGGTAATCCTTACCGATGACGCCGTTGGGGTTGAGCACGTTCTCGAGGAAGTAGTCGAGCTTACCGATATTGGAGCCAGCGAGGCCAGGTCCGACCAGATTGCCGACCGTACCGAAAGTATGGCAGATGCCGCAGGCAGACGTGAAGAGCTGACGGCCAGCCGCGATGTCGCCCTTGCGCACGGCCACCGGAGTGAGCATGGCCTCATACTTGGCCTTGTTCTTAGCGAAATCAGCCTTGGTCGCGTTGACCACGCCGACGATGGCGGTCAGCTGCGCGTCGAGTTCCTGATCGCCGAGCGACTTGAGCTGACGCACCACGAGCGGTGAGAGCAGAGCCTTGTCGACCTTGCCCGCCGCCACAGCGGCGAGGAGGGCCTTGCCGCCGGCGATATTGCCCGCGAGCGCCGCGACGGCATCGTTAAGTTGTTCCGGCGAGAAGACACCGAAGTGGCCGATCAGCACGGCCGGCGAAGCGGCGTCGCCCACAGTAGCGAGGGCCTGAATGAGCGCGCGGCGGAACGACGGCGTGGTCTTCTCAGCGAAGACCTGATGGATCACCGGCGCGGCGGCGCGATCGCGCGAGGCGACGAGCACAGCGAGGGCACGCTGACGGGCCGGGAGCGGCGCTTTCTCGTCGGCGAGATGGCCGCGATAATAGGCGCGACTGGCTTCGTCGCCGGCAAGGGCATCCAGTTCGTTAAGGTTCGCCAAGAGATCCGGCGAAGCGCCTTGGCGAAGGCCAGCGACCAGCGCAGCCCAACCCTCAGGTGCGACGAAGGAACCGGATTGCCGGACCCCTTCGACCACGCGGCCGACGAGCGACGCGCGACGGGCGGCATCGGTCTCGCGCAGAGCGAGCGACAAAACTTGGGAGCGGGCGCGGGCGTCGCTGGCGAGGCGGCGATAGATAAAGTCGGTCGTCTGGGGGTGACGGCTGATGGCGGCGAGGGCGAGGCCACGAGCGGCGTCGGCACCGACCAACGGCTCGATGCCATACCAGAGCAGCAACGGGATATTATGATCCTTGGCGTCTTCGGCGCGCGTAAGGAGCGGCTCGGCAATCGCCGCGCGCTGGGCGAGCGGAAGATACGACAAAGCGGAGGCGAGCTCGCGACGAACCTGCACGGAGGATTCGGACTTGGCCAGTGCAGCAAGGGCGGGCACGCCGGCAGTCCACTGCTGCGCGATCAAGCGGACAGACCAACCGCGCACGGCGGGATCGGCATCCTTGAGCGAAGCCGCGAGGAGCGCGTCGTCGAGGAGGTTGGTCGACTGCAGGATCCAGAGCGAGCGGAGGCGACGGAGAGGATCCGCCTCCGAGGTCAGCACGGTGCGCAACTTTGTGAGGGACTCGCCAGAAATCCTGACGCCGGCCAAGCCGCGTTCCGCGAGGACCTTGCGGGCCTGGCGGACGAAGTATTCGTTGGCGTCGGCCAGGGCGACCTCGACGAGCTCGGCGTCCGCAAGCGCCGCTAGGTCACGAGCACGGGAGACAGGATTACCGAAACTCACGCGGTAGATACGACCGTTGGTGCGGTCCCAGATCTCCTGGGTGTTGTTATGGCAGACCTGGACATCAGACCAATCACTCAGGTAAAGGGCACCATCGGGACCCACGCGCTGCGACACCGGAATGAACGTGGCGTCATTGCTACGGAGGAAGTCGTTGCCGTGATGGCCGACGAAACCGCTGCCGGCGGCCTCGACCTGGTCAGAGACAAGACGATGGCCATGGAGATTGCCAAAAATGAGCATGCCGCGGTAGGCTTCGGGGAAATTATCCCCGTTGTAGATGGCGAGACCCGAGTGGGCGTGGCCGCCGCCGACCGCGTCGGTCGTCTCAGGAATCTTCAGCGGGTCCGGCTTATGGATCCGGCCGCCCGCGTAGTGCGCATGGTCGGCAATCGTCTTGATGTCGTCGTAGGTGAACGGATTAAAGTGCTGACCCGCCTGGCGCTGGTAGCGGGCACCGGGCAGGATATGATAGAGGTGCGGAATCACGCAGGCGGTGTTGAAGAACTCGCCGCGCGCGTCGTAATCGAGGCCCCACGGATTGCTCGTGCCCTCGGCGAAGACCTCGAAGATGTGGCGGGTCGGATGAAAGCGCCAGACGCCGGCGTTGATCTTCACGCGCTTCGTGTCGGGAGCGCCCGGCTTACCCACGACCGAGTGGGTGAAGACGCCGTGGTTGCCGTAGAGCCAGCCATCGGGACCCCAGACGAAACTATTGAGCGTCTCGTGCGTGTCTTGGAAACCCCAGCCATCAAGCAGCACGACGGGCTTGCCCGCCTTGTCGTCGGCATCCTTTGGGATGAAGAGGAACTCTGGGGCCGCGCCGACCCACACGCCGCCGTGGCCGACTTCGATGCCCGAGACGAGATTGAGTCCGTCCTTAAAGACCGTGACCTTCGAATAGGAGCCATCCTTCTTCACGTCTTCCAGGATCAAGATGCGATCGGGGCCGGTGCCATCGGGACGCTTCTTCGGGTAGGACATGCCCTCCACGACCCAGAGGCGGCCGCGTTCGTCGAAGCACATCGCGATTGGCTGGACGACCTTGGGTTCAGCGGCGACGAGCGAGACCTGGAAGCCTTTCGGCAACGACATCGTCTTCATCGCGTCGGCGGCGGTTTGCCCACTCTTATAAGCGCCCGGCTGGACGCGCTCAACCGGGCCGGGCGGCAGGGCCGGCGCGGCAACGCAGGCGGAAACGAGGAAGAGCGCGAGGAATCGCATGGCGGGGTGCCGACACGATTAGGGCGGGAGCCGAGTTAAGGAAGCCGAAATCCTGATATGCAAACGCCGTTCCTTGGGTAAGTTACCCCTTTCAGATTGGCAACCTTGGGGGCGGGGGTATGTCCAATGAGATACCCATGAAACACCCCCTCGCCCTCCTCGCCCTCCTTGTCGCGTTTGGCCAAGCCGCCGTCGCTGCCGAAGTGAAGCTCGTCGAACAGAAGGACAAACAGCAGATCGACGTCCTCGTCGACGGCCAGCCCTTCACCTCCTACGTCTACTGGTCCAACCAGAAGAAGCCCCTCCTCTCCCCGCTCCGCACTTCGCAGGGCACGATCTTCACCCGCGGCTTCCCGCTCGAGAAGATCGCTGGTGAACGCACCGACCACCCGCACCACATCTCCTCGTGGTTCAACTACGGCGACGTCAATGGCACCGACTTCTGGAACTCCCCGCCCGAAGGCTACACCCATAAGGGCAAGATGCCTTACGGCTCGGTGAAGCATAAGAGCATCAAGTCGATCAATGGCGGCAATGGCTCGGCCACCCTCGAAGTCTCCTCCGACTGGATCATGGCCGACGGCTCCAAGGTCCTGCAACAGGACGAGCAGCTCGTCTTCCGCGCTTCCAAGGACCTGCGCATCATCGACCGCATCATCACCCTCACCGCCCAGGAGAAGGACGCCGTCTTCCATGACTCCAAGGAAGGCGCCATCGCCATC
>CAIVYX010000373.1 GCA_903910245.1 uncultured Opitutia bacterium
CCGCTACGCTCTGGGCTCCGCGCGATGCCTACGGTATAGACTGTTCGCCTGACGGCGCACCGAACGGTTTCTCAGACCGTAAAGTCGAAGACCATCACGCGCTCGAGGTTCGGGACGACGATCAACTTTACGCGCTCGTGCTCGGGGTGCGGGAGATAGCGGTCGCGACTCAGAGGAGTGTCAAAGGTCATGACAAATCCGTGCGTGAAACCGTCGTTGAGGCCTTCGTCGCTCTGGTAGACGCCGTGCTGCATGGAGAGCAGCCCCGGGATCTTGCCGACCATGCCGCGCATCTCGGCGAAACACTGGTCGATCTGGGCTGGGGTGACGCCCTGCTTGAAGACGAAAGTTCCGTAGTGGTAGACCATGGGAGTTAGAGTATTGAGTTTTGAGTATGGAGTATAGGAAGAGTCAGAGGATGAAGGAGAGTCTTAGGATTTAATCGTGATGAATCTATGTCACTCCCCCGATACTCGATACTCCATACTCGATACTCTCATTACTTCTGCGACACCCAGGTGAGGGAGTTGAGAAGGAGCTGCTTGTAGGCGGGATGATCGTGCGACTTCTCGTCGTGACCGAGGGCGATGCAGACGACCTTGGTGCCGGGATACTTCACGGTCCAGACGGACGGCAGGATGTTCGACAGGCCTTCCTTGGGGGTCTGACGAGGAATCGTGCCCAGGACTTCGGCGCCTTCGGGGCGGGTCAGCTCGATATTATAACTCTCGTCGTTGATCACGAAGGTAGCGGGGACGCCCTTCATGATCGGGTGCTCAGGCTTGGTGACGGTGAAGGTGAAATCACTGTGTCCATGGTTGCGCGAACCGCCGCAGACAAACTCTTCGTTATACTTAGTCTCGAGCGGCCAGTTATACCAGGTGGCAGCATGCAGGAGAATGATACCCTTCCCGGCCGCGGCGAAGTCGCGGATGGCTTTTTGGAACTCCGGCGTACCGAACTGGCCGTGGTTACCACTGAAGACGAACAGGTCGGCCTGGGGAAGGAGCGCGAGGGTTTCCTTTAGGTTAGGCGTTGAAGCGACATCGTAACCAGCGGCCTTGGTGGTCAAAGCATCGGTGCCGAGGAAGAACGCGGGGAAGTTATGCGAGCTGCCGGCGCCGGCGAAGAGCACGCGGAGCTGGCCAGCCTTACGCGGAGCGAAGGCCTGACCGAAAGCCTGAGTGGTCTTGGGATTGTCCTTGGGCAGAAGGTCGCTGGGACCGTCGTTGGCCTTGCCCTTCTTCTTGCCAGCCTTGGGCGCGCCGTCTTCCTTGCCTGCGGGCGGGTTGGGCGGACCGCCGATCTCGATCGTGACTGCTACCGTAGTCGGGGCGATTTCGGTGTCAGCGGAACTCAGGACAAGCTTATCGATGATCTCATTGCTCTCGACCGGAATCCAATGCGTACGGACCTGACGGCCATCACCGGTGAGGAGCTGGCGGGCGGACTTGGAGCGGGGGACATCGCCCGTGCCGTTGTAGTCGGCGAAGTCGACGCCTCCGTAGAAGATCTTCTTCTGCACCTTGCCGCTAAGGAAATGCACTTCGGCAATCATAGCGATGGCATCGCCATGCGCACCCCAGCCACCAACGGCGCCGAGGAAGTGGATGCGATTGGCGACGGAGCCGACCGGGATCTCGACCTTCTGGGCAAAGCTCTTGGAGTACGCCCCCTTGAAGGCGCCTCCTTTAAGAACGATGACGTTCAGGCCATCCTTCGCGGTCTTGGGGTCGACGACCTTATACGGGACGCCGTTGGATTCGACTTTGCCGAACTGGGCGAAGGGCAAGGTATCACGCTTGGCTTCCTTGTTGGCGTAGAGGCCGGTGTTCGTTGAGGCGGTGAAGGCCGCGCGAAGATCGAGCAGACGGAAGCGGCCGACGGTCTCGCCTTCGGGCGAGATCGCGACGCTGCGAAGGTAAGCAATCACATTGCGCAGGCCTTCGGCCCCAAGGGCCTCGAAGCCTTCGGGCATCAGGGAATTCGGGCTGCGGTCGCGACTGACGATGTCAGCCACCTTGAGTTCGGCCGACAGGCCTGCCGGCAGCTTGAGCTTCACGAAGGTAGGGTTCTCGCTGCCAATGAGGGCGGAATACTGGGTGCCATCCTTCATCTTGAAGTTCCAAGTACGGTGTTCGTCGTCGACCATGCGGTTCGGATCCACGATATGCACAAGCATCTCAGCTGGCGGGTGCGATCCGATGCCCTGTAGGTTCGGACCAAAGTCGTTACCGACGTTACCTACTTTATGGCAGGTCTGACAGGCGGCGACGAAGAGTTCCTTGCCCTTGACGGCGTCGCCAGGCTTCTCGACCTCGGCACGGAGCTTCGACACGATGTCATCCTTGGCCGGGCTGCTACCGGCGTTCAGTTTTAAGAGGACGGCGGCCGCGCGCTTGGCGACAGCTTCGTCCGGATGGCGGATGAGCTGAGAGACCTGCATCGGTCCGAGCTGCATCGCGGAGAGCGACTTGGCTTCCAGGGCGTCGAGCACCAAGCCGGCCCATTCGGAGCGACCGACGAGCGCGGAGAACAAGGTAGAACGGAAGGATCCGGCAGACTTCGGGAAGGCGGCATACAGCACCTTGCCGACGGAAGCATCGCCGGAGGCAGCGAGGGCACCGGCGACGGCGACGGCGACGGCTTCGTTCGAACCAGCGAGGGCATGGGCGAGCGCCGGGCGAACCTGCGGATCCGCATCGCGGAGCAGGACGAGCACGCGAGCGGCGGCGACCTGTGCCTCGACCGAAGACTTGGCGTCGGAGAGTACGGGAACTAAACGACTGGCGACGGCTGCCAGTTCCGACTTCAGGCTGCCATCGGTGAACCAAAGCGCGGCGATTGCGGCGGCGGAGCCGGAGATAGCTGAGTCCTGATCTTCAATCAGCGTGCGCAAGGCGGCACGGGGTGCGTCGAGCGAGGCCGGAGCCGCCACGCGACGGGCGGCGATCTCTCGGATGACGGCGATAGCGACCGGCTTGTTCGCGGACTTGCTAGCCGCGACCAGCACGAGCGAAGCCTCGTCTCCATTCAGGGAGGCGGCGAGCGTGCGGGCGAACTCAGCGCCAGTCGCATCGGCTGGACGGCTGAGGATACCGGCCAGGACGGGACCGGGGTTAGCGGCAGCGGCAGCTGTCGCGGCGGCCTTGGACCAGTCGTCGGTCATGCGGGCCTGGGCAGATAAAAGTAGAGCGCCTGCGGAGGCCTCGAGCGGTGCGGCACCCATGGCGCGGAGTGCAGCCAGACGGACGCGTGGCTCGGCGTCGTCCAGGGCCTTGGCGAAGACTTCGGTCGGCAGCTTGCTGTGGCTGGCCTCGGCGACGAGGAAGGCGTTCTTGCGCACGTCGGCATCGGCATCAGCGCAAAGGACACGGAGCAGGCCATCCTCCAGGCGATCAAGACGCTGCAGGGCCCAGAGGGCTTGGATGCGGGCTTCGGCCTTGGCATCGCTGCGGACCTTGGTCACGAGCGGTCCAACGGCGGAGGCGAGGAGTCCGGCGTCCTTGTCCATGAGGACTCGGAGGGCGTTGAAACGGACGACCTTGTTCGGATGGTCGAACGCGGCGACGAGGCTGGTGA
>CAIVYX010000374.1 GCA_903910245.1 uncultured Opitutia bacterium
CGTAGGTCAGCACGGCGGCGATCTGCTCGTCGGTCTGCTGCGCCTGGGGCGGCATGGGCACGGGAAGCGTGTAAGCCTTGCCGGATACGGTGAGCGGACCATTCAGGCCGCGCAGCTGGATGCGAATCAGGTTCTCGGCCGGACCGTTCACCCAGTTGGACTTGGCCAGCGGAGGCGCGATGACGGTACCTTCGGCGTTCGGGCCGTGGCAGGCCATGCAGAGCATGAAGCCCTGCTTACCGAGCTCCATCACAGCCGGGTCGACGTTCGCGACCGCAACGACGGGCTTGATGGTTGCGATGTCCAGCGGCTTAGGATCAGCGACCTTGGCCTTCTTGGGCGCCTTCTCGAGGGTCGCGAGCCACGCGACGAGGTCGCGCACTTCGTTGAGGGTCAGGACGGCGTCGAGCGCGGGCATCCCAGAGACGGGCGTGGACATAGACTTGATATCCTTGCGGGCCACGCGCCAGCGGTTGCCGGCGACATCGACGTCGACGTTGTCCTTCTCATCCTTAATCAGGGTGCCGACCAACGCCCCGCCATTGGCGAGGTCGATGTTCACGGTGCCGTATCCAGCGACGATGACGGCGCCGGAGTTTACGACGGACTCGAGGAGATAACGGCGGTCGCCGCGCTTGGCGATACCGGCAAGATTCGGACCGGCTTCACCACCGGCGGCATGGGAATCATCCGACGCGCGGTGACAACGCAGGCACTGACCGGAGGGTAAGGCGGTGAACAGCGCGAAGCCGTTCTTAGCGTCACCACCTTCAAGCGCCGGCATCCACTTAGCCAGCTTATCGGAACCAGCCGCAAGCGACTTCTGGGCGGAGGCCAAGGCTTCCTTCACGGATGGCTCAGAGCGCGACGCAGCGGCCTCCAGCAGTTCAATCGCCGCGGGCGAGACGCCCTTGGCCTTTTCAAGCGCCTTAAGGTTCTCGACAAAGAGCGCGTCGACACCGGAAGCAGGTAACTTGGCGAGGGCCTTCCAAGCGCCCTGACGACGAGCGGCAGAGCCGGCCGAAGCGGACTTGGAAAGTTCGACAAGGCCCTGCGCAGGATTCAGATGGGCGAGCGCGCCGATGGCCACCATGGCCACTTCATCCTGCTTGTCCTTGGCATACTTGCCAGCGACGTCGGTCAGATCAGCCGGCTTGCGCTCGAGCCAGAGCTCAAGGGCCTTGGCACGGGCCGATCCACTGAGCTTGGTATTAGCAACGAGGCCGGAGAGCAGATCGTTCGAGAGCGAGGCGACCTCGAGCTTGTACTGTTCGACGAGTTCAAGGGAAGCACGGAGGATGTCAGACTCGCCCTTCAGCAAAGTCGGTAAGGCGGCGCTCAGGCTCGCCCGCAGTTCCTTGGCGTCACGCGGAGGAAGCGGCGCCCAATGGCCGGTCGACTGGTCGACGGGATAAGGATTCGCCCACTGGGCGAGGAGGCGCAGGGCTTCGGCGCGGGCTTCAGCCGGCAGTTTCTCATTGGCGGCGATGGCCACCACGCGGGCGGCGTTCTTCTCCCCGCCGAGACGGTAGGCGCTGTGCGTCAGGCGACGGAGCATGAAGACTGACCACTCGCGCGATCCCAGGTCGTCGATCAGCGCGGCGACGGCAGGACGGCCGGCTTCGAGGCCGAGGTCATGGACGGCGCGGATGGCTTCGTCGGCGACGATCGTCGACTTGTCCTGCACGAAGCGGGCAGCGGAGGCGTCGTTGCGACGACGCAGGGTGATGACGGCCGCGAGGCGCACGGAGGCGTTGTCATCCTTGGCGACGGCGTCGAAGGCTTCAGCGGTCTTGCAGAGATGGTCGATGGCGAAGGAACCGGCGTGGCGGAGCACGGGGTCGGCGTCGGCGTTCTCCTTGAGCATCGCGAGGACCTCGGGGAGGTACTTGTCGGCGCCGAGGCGGGCGGCGGCGATGGCGGCGAAGGAACGCACGCGCAACGAAGGATCGAGGATCAACTTGCCGAGCGGCAGATCATTGCCCTTGAGCGGGGCTTCTTCGAGGGCGCGGACAGTCTGGGCGCGGACTTCGGCATCGGCGTCGGCCAGGAGAGGCACGAGACGCTGGGCGGCGGCGGTGCGGTCGGCGAGCGAGGCCACGGGCGTGTGCTTGCCGCTGAAGGCTTCGCCAGGGGCGATGGCGGCACCGCGACGGGCGAGGATGCCGAGACCCCAGACGCCGTGCAGGCGCTCAAGGCGGTTCGAAGACTTGGTGGCGGCTTCGAAACGGTCAGCGGCGTCAGGACGGCGGGTCAGCTCAATCTGGGCGCGGAGACGGACGCGCTGGTCGCCATGGGCGAGCAACTGGGCAAGCTCGGCGGAGGACTGCTTCGTAAAGCCGCCCTTGATGAGATCGGCCACGGTCGAAGCGACTTCGGGCTTCATCATCTTATTGGCTTCGAGGGTCACGAGACGGCCGGCGTCATGCGACTCCCAGCCCGTGATGAAGTCGGAGACCACGAGGCGACCCTTCCAGTCGTATTCGATGTCGGTCGCGGCGACGCCCCACAGGAGCTGGTGCGATTCGGTCATCTTCATGCCGGCGCCCGCAGGCTCCATCTTGAAGGACCAGATGCCGGAGGCTCCGGCGGAACCGCGGTAGTCGCAGATATGGAAGTGCTGGGCTTCGGATTCGAGGAAGCCGGCGCCAGGGTGATACGTCAGGCCGGAAGGACCGGAAGAGATATAGGCGGCCGGCGGGATAATAAAGGCCGGCTGGACGGGGTTCTGGAGTTCCCAGACCTTCTCGGTCATCCAGCGGGACAGCGGGCGCTGCTCGAGGCCGATCTCGCGGTGGAAGGTATGCATGGCCTGGTGTTCCATTTCCCAGCCAGAGTCGGCGCCTTCGACGACGTAGACGACGCGGGCGGCGTCGCCTTGGTCGGAGTTGTTGTCGACGGAGAAGCCGTTGCCGAATTCGTCGAACGCGATCTCCTTGGGGTTACGCAGGCCGAAGTGGACCACTTCAAAGTTCGTACCATCGGGCTCAAAACGGAAGACCGCGCCACGGTTATGCGAGTCGTACTTCTTACCTTCCTTGGTGGTGAGGTTGAAACCACGGTCGCCGATGGTACCCCAAACGCGGCCATCGACACCAATGGCGAAACCGTTCATGTCATGGCCGGAAAGCGAGACGCGGACGCCGAAGCCTTCTTCGATCACCTTGCGCTGGGCGGCGACGCCGTCGTTCTTGGCGTCCTGCAGCATCCAGAGTTTCGGGATACAGGCGAAATAGACGTTATCGTCCCACGCCATCACGCCGGCGCCAGTACCGTCGAGGACATCGTTGAACTTTTCACCGAAGATCTTCTGGGTCGTGAAAGTGCCGTCGGCCTGCTCGCCGCCCACGTAGCGGATGATCTCGGACTTGGCCGTCATCCACTCGATGGACTTCTTGGCCTTCCACTTCTCGTGCATTGCTAGGCGATCGGCGGTGGTCTTGGCCGCGAGGTCGTCGTGATACCAGAAGAGGTTGTTGCGGTCATCCTCGACGCCGAAGCGGAAGCGATGGGTCTCAGCCACGTAGACACTGCCGTCGTTGCCGAACGAGATAGCGGTGGGCGAAGTGACGCCAGTGACCTTGTGGTCGGCGGTGACCTTAAAGCTCGCACCGGGGACGAGGGCTGCGCTGCCTTCGCCGGCGACGCGCACGAGGCTAGTGTCGGCCTTGGGCTTCGGGCGGCCACCCTTCACGAAGTTCGGCTTAGCGTCAGACGAGAAGACGAAGTGGTCGGCGGCGATGAGACCCCAGGGACCGACGTCGTTGTCCACGATGCGGATCACGGCGGTCTTGCCCTTGAACTCGGCGACATCCCAGACGGTCTCGCGCAGGGTCAGGTCGTTGGCGCCGGTGGACTCGCGGACGACCTTACCGCCGATGACGAGCTGGACGGCGGTCTTACCGGGGTGATTGCCGCCAGCGACGAGAAAGCCGATGTACGGGTGCGTCAACTTGAGGTCAGGCGATGTCAGCGTGCCGGTGGCGGCGTCGCCGCGGTGACCGGAGCAGACAAGGGCGTTGCCGCCATAGTTGCGGAACTCGCCGTTAACGCCGTCGACCTTGCCCGCGATCGGCGCTAGGCCGAAGCCGGTGCCAGTCGTCTGCCAGCTATCAAAGCCATCGCCTTCGAAGGCCTGGATGACCTTGGTGTCCGCCTGGAGGACGGCAGCGCCCAGGCAAAGGGTGAACGAAGCAAACAGGGAGGACTTCATGGCAGAAATAGGGGTACAGCCCAGAAAAGGGGTTGTTCCCTTCAGGTCGAGCGTCCCTTCCAAAAACTTCCGATTAACCTCGGATACCGTGCAAGACCTGGAACTTCGCCCCGAAATGGGCGGGGTGCGTCAGGGCCCGCAGGCGGCCCGTGGCCTCGTGGTCACCCGAGAGCGCGATGCGCTCCATCTCACTGCCGGCATATTTGACGAAAAAGGCCTCCTGGCGGTCCAAGCGGACGCTCCTGAAACCAGCCGCAATCAGGACCGGCTCGATGCGATCCCAAAGCACGTGGCACGTCAGGTCTTGCGAGCCAAGATTGTCCAAGATCACCCCGGAAAGCTGGTGGCTGCGATACGCACGTGCCGTGCCTGCGGGCGAAGACTCGAGGCACTGCGCGATAGTCTTGCCGTAATCGAGCAGGATGACGGCCCCGGACCAACCTCCGGACAATAACCGGGCAAGGAGTTCCTCCGCCGCCAACGGCGCATCGATAATCCACCCTTCTTCGGCGTCGGTCAGCGAACGTGCGAATTCCGCGGCGAGCGGCGTGGAGTAATCGGTCAGCGGCTCGACGGCGAGTTCGGCGCCGTCGACGCGTACGCCTAGCTCGCGCCAAGTTCCGCCTTGATGGACGAAACGATGAAAGGGCTGAGCATCGAGCAGTTCGTTGGCCACGAGCACGCTACGAGCCGGGAAGTCAGGCGTGGTTCCGAAACGGAAGGTGCGCAGTTCGGCGAACTGCGACGCGGCGGCTGTATAATGCGTCTGGCCGGGCTCGGCGCCGACCTCGACGAGGGCATACGACTTCAGATCGCCGACCAGCGACTGCGCCGCGCCCGCAATCAGCTGCCCGAACATCGGCCCGAGGGCCGCCGCGGTAGTGAAGTCGGTGCCGGTGGACTTACCGACACGCACGCGGTCGGACGAATAATAACCAAGGCCAGGAGCATAGAGTGCCACTTCGACCAGCCGTGCAAACGAGACCACGCCGCCGCGGGCCTCGTGACGAAGCAAGGCGACGATGGCGTCATGTCGGGCCGCGGGCTCCACGGAGGAAGCGTTATGCGGTCTTTTCGCCTCCGCCAGACGAATCGGGATTGAGCCGACCTCCGAATTGGCCTGACTGCTGGGAGATGATCCTCGCGATCGAAAGTTCCTGCGATGAATCGGCCCTGGCGCTCTTCGACCCGGCCCGTGGACTCGTGCGCGAACTCATCAGCTCGCAGGCGGCGGAACACGTGAAATACGGCGGCGTGGTCCCCGAACTGGCCA
>CAIVYX010000375.1 GCA_903910245.1 uncultured Opitutia bacterium
CCTACATCGAAGGCGGCTGGCCGGGCTCTAATCCCCGCGATGTCGAGTTCTTTGCCCGCGCCAAGAAGATAAAGTTCAAGCATGCCAAGCTGGCGGCCTTCGGGTCGACCCGTCGTAAGGGCGTGCGCGCCTCCGAAGACGCCCAGGTCCGCGGTCTTCTAGAAGTCGATACCCCGGTCGTCACGATCTACGGTAAGACCTCCGCCCTCCACGTCCGCGAAGTGCTCCGCTGTTCGCCCGAGGAGAACCTCGAGATGATCCGCGACACGATCGCTTTCCTGAAGTCCCATCGCCGCGAGGTCGTCTACGATTGCGAACACGCTATCGATGGTTGGAAGGAAGATCCGGCCTATGCCATCGCGTCCATGCTCGCCGCCGTCGCCGGCGGTGCCGACCGCATTGTCCTTTGCGACACCAACGGTGGCTCCTTGCCGGCTGAAGTCGCTGCGGCTACCCGCGCCGCCATCGCCGCGCTCAAGAAGACGCCCGTCGGCATCCATACGCACGACGACGCCGGTCTCGGTCTCGCTAACGCCCTCGCTTCGCTCGAAGCGGGCGCTTCCCACGTTCAAGGCACTGTCAACGGTATCGGCGAGCGCACCGGCAATTGCGACCTCACCGCGCTCATCCCGTGCGCCCAGCTGAAGTTCGGCTGGAAGTGCGTCTCCTCGACCTCGCTCAAGGGCCTCGCCGGCCTTTCGCGCTTCGTTGATGGTGTCGCCAACCTCGCCCCCGATCCGCGTCGTCCGTGGGTCGGCACCGCGGCCTTCGCCCATAAGGGCGGCACGCACGTGGACGCCGTCCGTAAGTTCTCCGCCGCCTACGAACACATCGATCCGACCGTCGTCGGTAATGAGCGCACTGTGCTCGTTAGCGACCAGTCCGGCCGCAGCAACATCGTCCTCAAGGCGAAGTCCCTCGGCATTGACCTCGACCGCGATTCTCCCGCCACCGCCACCGCTCTCGACGAACTGAAGAAGCTCGAACACGAAGGTTGGAGCTTCGAAGACGCCGAAGCCTCGCTCGCGCTCCTGCTCCGCCGCCACATCGGCAAGAGCAAGGCTGCGCCGTTCGAGGTCGCTTCCTATCATGTTACCGCACGTGGCGCCAAGGGCTCGGCCTATTGCGAAGCCGTGGTGCGCGTCAGCATCGGCGGCAAGGAGACCCTCACCGTGGCCGAAGGCGACGGACCAGTCCACGCCCTCGATCAGGCCCTGCGCTCTGCTCTTGTGAAGTCCTTCCCGAAGCTGGCGAAGGTCAGCCTCGTGGATTACAAGGTCCGCATCCTTGGCGGCGCTGACGGCACCGCGGCCAAGACCCGCGTGGTCATCCGCTCTTCCGACGGCAAGGGTTCCTGGGGAACGGTCGGCGTTAGCGAAAACCTCGTCGAAGCCTCCCTGCAGGCGATTGTCGACGGTTACGCCCACGCACTGTCCTGAGTTTCCGGCTGACGCGTTGACTGCCTTCAAGGGCGGGGTAGAAACCATCTACCCCGCCCTTTATGCGTTCGCTCCTCCTGCTCTTCGCCGCTGCGGCTGTCTCTGCCGCCGATACGGCCCAACTCCATATCTTCGCGATGGCAAAGCCGGGCGAGAGCGTCGAGGTTGCCAAGATTCCAGCGCTGGCCGCCGCTGCCTATGGCCGACCGCACATGACCATGCCGCCCACTCCGGTCTTTCGTCTGAGCGATATCCCTTTCCTCGGCGCCGATCGTAAGGAGAAGCTCGACCTTTATTTCCCGAACGGCCCGAAGCGCTTGGATCGTCCCGCGGTGGTCTTCATCCACGGCGGCGGTTTCACCGGCGGTGACAAGGCCGAGTATCGCTCCGCGAGCGTCAGTGCCGACCTCTGTCGCGCCGGCTATGTCGTCGTGAGTTGTAACTACGTGCTGGGTCCGAAGAGCAAGGAGGGCGTCTGGCCGCAGAATATCGCCGATTGCCGCAACGCCGTCCGCTGGGTGCGCGCGCACGCGAAGGAGCTCGGCGTTAATCCGGACAAAATTGCCGTCGCCGGCGGTTCTGCCGGCGGCTACCTAGCGCTGATGGTCGGCCTGTCCGACGACAAGACCGGCCCTGGTGGCGATCCCGCCGCGAAGGTTTCGGCCAAGGTCTCCGCGGTCATCGACATGTACGGCGTCGTGAACTTCTCCAAGCATGGTAAGGGCATTGTCCCGGGGGCCGCATTGGCGGACCAGGGGGCCTATCTGCCTGAGTCCCAGTGCGACGCGCTGGATCCGGCGGTACTCATCCTGCACGGCACGGCCGACACCACCGTCGATATCACCCAGTCGGATGACATGGCAAAAGCGCTGCGCTCCGCGAAGGCTTCTTACGAATATATCGTCGTGGACGGCGCGCCGCACACCTTCGACCTACACCCGAAGGGTAAAGGATGGAAGCGAACGGGCATAATCGCCGGGGCCGAAGTATCCAGTTCCTCTGATAAGGCTGACCTCACCGAGGCCACCTTAGATTTCCTCGCCCGGACGATCGGCAAGTAATCCTTACTCCTTCAGGCGGGCCATCACCGTCGAGCCCTGGAGCTGGACGTCGAAGCGGCCGGTGTCCTCGAGCATGCGATAGAACTTCGCATAGCGCGGGGCGTTGGCTTCGAGTCCGGGGTGTTCCTGCAGGAGGAATTTCTTGATGACCTCGACCTTCAGCCACTCGCCTTCGGGCGCGAGGCCCGTGGCGACATCGACGAGGGCCTCGATGATGTCCTGGCGTTGCTGCAGTTGGGCG
>CAIVYX010000376.1 GCA_903910245.1 uncultured Opitutia bacterium
ACGACTCAGGACAGTCCGATGGTGTAATGGTAGCACAGGAGATTCTGATTCTCCTTGTCTAGGTTCAAATCCTAGTCGGACTATTTCCTGAAAGCAAAAAGCCCTCTCACGAGGGCTTTTTCATGCCTATCCGGGACGCCTTAGCGGGCGTTCCAGAAGATCATCAGGTTCTTGGTCTGGCGGCCAGCGAGGATGAGGTCGGGCTTGCCGTCGCCATCGAGGTCGGCGGCCTTGAAATCTTCGACGGCGATCTCCTTGGTCGAGATCACGCTCGTGCGCCAGGCCTTGCCGGCATCGTCGAGCGGGGTGAGCAGGCGGACGCCGGGGTCGACGCCGCGCCAACCGACCATGACTTGGTCGGAACCGGTACCGAGGAAGTCAGCGCAGGCGACCGCATGGCCATCTTTAAAGCCATCGAGGACCTGATTGCGCTGCCAGGCGCCGGTGCCGTCACGGGTATAGATGGCCGACTTCGTGCCATGGAAAGGTTCGACCGTCGCGATGAAGTTACCGGAAGGCAGGCGGCCGCCGCGGAGTTCGCCGACGGGTTCCTTGGTCAGTTGAGTTTGGCCCCACTTACCGTCAGCGTAGGAATTGAACCAGATGCCTTCCTTGGAGCCGGCGAGGATCTGCTGGGCGATATGTTTCTGCCAGCGGACCGGGTCGAGATTGTGGGTGATGTGGCCGGCGTCGTTGACGAGCTCGGTCTTCCATTCGTCCTTTGGGTTGGCCGGCTTGCGGTAGGCGAGGAGCTTGGCGCCCGCGCCTTCGCCGGCCTTGTTGCCAACGCCATGGAGGGGCTGCACGACGAGGTCCCAGCGGCCAGTTGAGACTTCGACCCACTGCATGCGGTGGACGGTCGGTTCGTGGTGCAGCTTCACCGCTTCCCACTTTTGGGTGCGGTCGGCGGGCGGAATCAGATAGAAGACCGCGCCGCTCTTCACCGTGTCGCTTGGATTCCAGCCCGCGCCAATCGCGATCTCGGCTTTACCGTCGCCGTCGATATCGCGCGCGGCCACGCAGACGTTGTCATCCTTCGTGAGATTCGTAGCAATGACGTGCTTTTTCCAAGTGGGGTTTTGATACCACTGCACCGTGGACTTGTCGGCCAGGATGATGTCGGGCTTGCCGTCGCCATCGACGTCGGCGATCGCGAGGCCGTAACCGATCTCAATCTTATCGATCTCCTGCAGGCGGAAATTCGGTTCCGGCGCGGCGAACGCGACGGAGGTAAGCAGGAGGGCGAGGAGCGGGGTCAGCTTCATGCGCCCATTAAGCCGCGGGGCCGGACGCTGTCGAACCTCGGTTCAGGCCGTGAGGCGCTCGAGGCACTCTGCGTAGAGGGCCTGCGTCTTCTGCACCACCTCGGCCGGCAAGGTCGGGCCCGGCGCGGTCTTGTTCCACGGCTGGGTTTCGAGCCAATCGCGGACAAACTGCTTATCGTAAGAAGGCTGGGCGCGGCCGGGCTGCCAGGTGGCGGCGGGCCAGTAGCGGGAAGAGTCAGGCGTCAGGACTTCGTCGATGAGCACCAGCGAACCGTCGGGGGCGCTCCCGAACTCGAACTTCGTGTCGGCCAGGATGACGCCCGCCTTGGCGGCGCGTTCGGCGCCCATGCGGTAGAGCGCAAGTGAGGTCTCCTGGATGGTGCGGAAGACTTTCTCGCCAAGCACTTCGCCGCAACGGGCGCGCGTGATGGCCTCGTCATGGCCTTCGGCGGCCTTAGTGGAAGGGGTGAAGATCGGCTGCGCCAGCTTCGAGCCATCGAGCAGGCCTTCGGGCAACGGGTGGTCGAGGATGCCGCCGGTCTTCTGGTATTCCTTGAAGCCGCTACCGGCGAGGTAGCCGCGGACGACTGCTTCGACCGGGAGGGGCTTGAGCTTGCGCACGAGCATCGAGCGCGGGATCAGGTCTTCGTGGCCGTGTAGGGCTTTGGCTAGAGCGTTGGCGTGGTCGGGCACCAGGTGCGTCGGGAAGACGAGGCGGGCCTGGTCAAACCACCAGAGGCTAATCTGCGTGAGGAGGATACCTTTGCCGGGGACGCCGTTGGGCATCACGACGTCGAAGGCCGAGAGACGGTCGGTCGCCACGATCAGGTAATGCGTACCGAGGTCGAAGACTTCACGGACCTTGCCCTTCGCTTGGAGCGGGTAGGGCAGTCCGGTGACGGTCATCAGCGCTTTGGCGGGCAGGGGCGGCGTCTTCATCCTGCCACGGAGATAGGGCAGGGCGGGGCGGCAGGGCAAGGTGGTTCGTCGTTGAGGCGGCGACCCACGCGGGCAAGATGCGAGTCGCCTAATGGAACTCCGCGACGCGCATTGCCATTACCAGTTCGCTGAGGTGCCGTACGCCGCAGTCGAGCAGGCTCGGGCGGACGGAGTGGGGCTGGCGATGATCAATGGCAGCGCGCCCTCTGACTGGGAAGACGTGGAGGCCCTCGGTCGCCGCGACCCGCGTAACCGCATTTCGTTCGGCCTGCACCCATGGGATGTCCCGACGGCTCCGGTCGGATGGGAGGAAGCGCTGCGAAACTTCCTCCTCGCGCATCCAGCGGCCGGAGTCGGGGAGATGGGGCTCGACCGTTGGGTCAAGGATCACGATCCCGTCGCGCAGGAGAAGGCGTTCCGGACGCAGCTCGCTTTGGCGGTCGAGCTCGACCGCGCGCTCACCATCCACTGCGTCAAGGCCATCGGGCCACTGATGGATATCTTACGTGCGACCGCGCTCCCCCGCCGCGGTTTTCTGCTGCATAGCTGGAACGGCCCCGTCGAGCTCGTACCGGAGCTCGTGCAGCTCGGCGCTTATTTCTCTTTCAGCGCGCACCATCTCATCCCGCGCAAGGCCGACCTGCGCATCCAGTTCACCGCAGCCATTCCGCGTGAGCGGATCCTGGTGGAGACCGACGCACCCGCGCTGTGTCCGTTGCCGGAGTTCCGCGTGCGCGAGCTCGCGCCCGACGCGGAAGGCTCCGAGCAGAATCATCCGTCGAACCTCGTGCGGAACAACGAGGAGCTGGCGCGGACCATGGGCGTGACGCCCGAGGAGTCTGCCGCACTGACCTGCGCGAACTTCGCGCGCTTATTCGGGGCGTAGCAGCGAGAGGCGGAGTGCTTCGCCCGCAGCCGCGAGGCCGAACGCGCCGGCCACGTGCGACGCCGTACCGTAGCCCCATTCACAGTTAGGGTGTAGGTCTTCCCCTTCAGGAATCTCGCCGCCCGGGAGACCTTCGCAATCCGTCGGCTGCGTAAACGGTTCATCGGACCACACGCACGAGACACCGAACAGTGCCTTGCCGCGAGGGAAGTCGAAGTTCTGACGCAGGCGTTTGCGGACCAACATCATCAGCGGGTCGTCGCGCGAATCGCGGAGGTCGGTGACCTTGAGGCGCGTGCCATCGAGGCGGCCGGCGCAACCGCCGACTGTGACCACGGGCAACTTACGGTTCACCGCTTCGGCAATCAGGCCGCACTTCGGCGAGAGCGCATCCATCGCGTCGATCACCACGCCGTCGAAATCTGCGAGTACCTCGTGTGGGTTAAAGCGGGAGAGGAAGCGCTGATGGAGCGTCGTACGGATCTGCGGGTGAATCGAGCGGGCGCGTTCGGCCATTGCCTCTGTCTTCGGTTTACCGTTATTGCCCGCGACTGCGTGCAGCTGGCGGTTCGTATTGGAGATACAGACTGCATCGCCATCGACCATCGAGAGGTGGCCGACACCCGAGCGCGCGAGGGCTTCGACGGTCCAGGAGCCCACGCCACCGAGGCCGACGACAAGGAAGGATGAGCGGGCGAGGCGTTCCATACCGGCGCGTCCGTAGAGACGGCCGATACCGGCGAAGCGTTGGAGGTGGTCCGCGTCCATGGCCACCAATCAAGGCGGTAAGCGGCTTCCCTCCAAGGAACAAACGCACTTCCTCCGGGCTTGCTGGCCGGGTCGCCCCGGGCATCGTGATGGCCAATGTCCGCCGCCGAGAAAGCCCCCCCAGCTCCGATCCTGCGCACGCCCCTCGAGTCGCTCTGGCTGTCGGCGGCTCGACGTGCCGTCGGGGGCCTGCTCATCGGCCTCGTGGTCGCCCTGGTGTTCGTCGTCCTCGACCATCGTAAGGCCAACTCCGTCTCGCAGGTCTACATGCAGGCGCGGATTATCTTCCTGCAGTATCACGCCGAGAAGAGTGCGTGGCCGATGGACTGCGACCTCGCCGCGCCTGGCGGACAGTTCGGCGGCTTCAATCTCGAGCCCATGACCACGTCGGTCGCCAAGTGCCAGGTTCCCGGCAAGTGGGTCTTTCAGGCCAAGTCCCCCACGGGTGGTCCGGCGGTCGTCTTCACGCCAGCGGAGCCTGGCCGCGCTTACGAACGTTCCTTTGGGGTCGCTGACGGCTGGGTCGACGACGGACAGGCTGACAAGGGCGACCTCCTGGTGCGCGAAGACGTCGCGCTGTTTAGGCTGTCGGCCGAGTGATTGCCTCGGCGCGCTCGCGCAGGTCGGCCTCGAAAAGCGCGTCCACGAGCTGGTCGAGATTTCCTTCGAGCACCTGTTCGATCCCGTGGACCGTGAGGTCGATGCGGTGGTCGGTGATGCGGTTCTGAGGGAAGTTGTAGGTGCGGATACGCTCGGAGCGGTCGCCGGAACCCACCTGTGTCTTGCGCGCGTCGGCGCGGGCTTCGCGTTCCTTGGCGCGCGTCAGGTCGAGGAGGCGGGAGCGCAGGACACGGAGGGCCTTGACGCGATTGCGCAGCTGGGAGCGTTCGTCGGCGCAGTAGACCATCAGCCCCGTCGGCTTGTGGATGATCTGCACCGCGGACTCCGTCTTATTAACGTGCTGACCGCCGGCACCGCTCGCGCGGGCGACGGACATGTCGAGATCCTCGGGCTTCAGGACGACTTCGGCTTCTTCGGCTTCGGGGAGCACCGCGACCGTGGCGGCGGAAGTATGGACGCGGCCGGAGGCCTCGGTGGCGGGCACACGCTGGACGCGGTGGACGCCGGCTTCGTGGCGCAGGAGGGCGGTGGCGCCTTCGCCTTCGATGAGCAGGACCGCATCGCGGACGCCGCCCAAGTCGGAGTGGGAAAGGGACATCAGCTCGCACTTCCAGCCCTTCTTCTCGGCGAAGCGGGTGTAGGCGCGGAGCAGCTCAGCGGCGAAGAGGGAGGCCTCCTCCCCGCCGGTGCCGGCGCGGATTTCTACAAGAGCATTACGAGAATCATCTGGATTCACCGGGATGATGGACCGAATTAGCTGTTCGCGGGCCACCTCGACGGCCGGCTCCAACCGGGCAATCTCCTCGCCGGCCATCGCGCGGATCTCCGCATCGGCCTCCCCGGCCAGGGCGCGGGACTCGGCCAACTCCTTTTCCAGGGCCACCAGGGCGTCGTCGGCCTTGACGGCCTTGGACGTGAACCGGAGCTCGGCGCCGAGGGCGGCGGCCCGGCGGTTATCGGCGAAGGTAGCGGGGTCGGCCATTAGGGCTTCGAGCTCGGCCAGGCGGCGTCGAAAGGCGGTCAGGTCGGGGCGGAGGGGGCTGGCGGACATCAGGAAGGGGGTTAATCGGGCTTGGACAGGAGACGTCCGTTCGTTATTCAATGGAGTGCGGCAGGCCCCCCTTCCGCAAGCCCGACCTTCATCCCTTTTCCGACCGATATGCAGCCCAAGGAACCCGCGCTCCGCGGCACTCACGTCCTCACTTGTGTGTGGGACTTCGACAAGACCCTCTGTCCGGGCTACATGCAGACCCCGCTCTTCAAGGCCTTTGGGGTCGACGAGGAGCAGTTCTGGAAGGAAACGAACCAGCTTCCGGCGCTTTATGCCCGCAAAGGCATCCGCACGCCCAAGGACTCCGTCTACCTCAACCACCTGCTCAGCTACGTGAAGTCTGGCCTCATGAAGGGCCTAACTAACGCCCGCCTCCGGGAGCTTGGGGCTGAGATTGAGCTTTGCCCGGGCCTCCCACAGTTCTTCCCCGCGCTCAAGGAGCATGTCCGCGAGCTCGGCCGTAAGCATAACGTCGAGGTCGTCCTCGAGCATTACGTCATCAGCACCGGCCTCGCGGAGATGATCCGCGGCACCTCGCTGGCTGAGCATTGCGACGGCATCTACGGCTGCGAGTTCCTCGAGCACCCGCTCCCGCCGCACTTCACCAAGCAGGACGAGCTCTCGCTGGACCTGCCGACCGAGATCACCCAGGTCGCCGCGATGGTCGATAACACCATCAAGACCCGCTTCCTCTTCGAGATTAACAAGGGCTCGAACAAGAACGCCGACATCGACGTCAACGCTGTCGTCCGGACCGAGGATCGCCGCGTGCCGTTTGAGAACATGATCTACGTCGCCGACGGCCCCAGCGACGTCCCCGTCTTCTCGCTCCTGCG
>CAIVYX010000377.1 GCA_903910245.1 uncultured Opitutia bacterium
ACCCGCGTGAGCCGCCGCCAGGGCGAGCAGCCGAGGTTGGCCGCGGCCTGCTCCATGGCCGGATCCATCTGCGCCAACGCAGCGGCGAGATTGAGGTAGAGGATCGGATACAGGTGGAGCGCGTTCATCACGACGATCCCGAGCAGACGGTTCTCGGCCATCCAGTCACGCGGGTGCAGCGGATCCATCCAGCCCAGTCCGGCCAGCACGGCGTTAAACGAACCCTCCGTTCCGAGGATACACTTGATGCCGATGGCGCCCACGAAGGGCGGCAGGATCATCGGCACGAGCAGCGCCAGCGCGAGAAAGCCCCGGCCAGGGAAGCTGTAGCGGTGATTGAGCAGCGCGAGGGGTAGGGCGAGCAGGGCTGCCACGACCGTGCTGGCTAATCCGAGGAGCAAGGCGTTGGTGAGCCCGTCGCGGTACAGCGGGTCGCGTAATACGGCGAGGACGTAGCCGAAGGTGAAGCCGCCGTCGAGCGGGTCGACGAACGCCTCACGCAAGACGCAGAAGGCGGGGTAGAGGAAGCCAACGGCGAGCAGGAGCCCGACGGCGGCGCAGAGGATCCAAGCGGTACGGCGGTCCATGTCAGCGCTTCTCTTGGTGTTGGCGGGCGAGTTCCGCCGCGCGGCGGTAGTTCTCGCGGAAGATGGCGCCGAGTTCCGTCATGCGTCGGGCCGAGACGAGGGCGTCGCGGCTTTCGAGTCCGGGATCGCCTTCGCCGCCGGCGCGATAAGGCAGGGCGCTGACGTCGCCCATGACGGCTAAAGCGTCCGCTGGCATGCCGGCCTTGATGATCTCGGCCCAGGCTTCTTTGAGTTCCTCATGCGTGTCGATGCACATCACGCGCACCGCACGGCGGATTGTCCCGAAGGACGCGGCGGTGAGCTCGGGTCGGTATTGGAGATGGTCGGTGCCGACGTAGGGCGATTTGGCGGCGCGTTCCGGCGGCAGGGTCGCGTAGGTATCGCGGCGGACGGGCGGGCGGAAGAGCTCGCGCTCGCGCGGTCCGTGTGGGGTACCGACAGGCGAACTCCAGAGGGACTGGCCTGCGGGGCTAAGCACGAATTCGACGAATGACTGGGCGAGTTCCTGTTCAGGCGCGCCGCGCAGGACGCCGATGGGGTCGCCGCTCACGGTCGTGCCGCCGGCCGGGGCCGTCCAAATCAGGCGCACGTCATTAGGCCGGTTGACCTGATGGGCGAAGGCGGCCCCGTAATAATCCACGCACATGCCCGCGACCGCGTTGCCGTCGGCGACATCGAGCGGGATTTTGGTGGAGCTGTCAGAGAAGTAGCGAGCGTTGGCCGCCATCCGTTGCACCAGACGGAAGCCGTCGGTCCAGCCCAACGCGAGCCGTTCCTTTTCCGGGAGCGCCGCCCGTTCGGGTGCCTGCAGGCTGCGCTGAATCTCGGCCTGAATGATGAGCTCGAACGCTCGCGCCACGGAGCCGCTCTTGGTGGGATCCGCGAGCGCCAGCTGGCCGCGGAGACGCGGGTCGGCGAGGTCCGCCCAGCGGACGGGGTCCGGCAGGCCGTTGGCGCGCCAGCGAGTCGGCGCCCAACAGATGCCGAAGCGGGAAAGGCAGGAGGAGCTCCAGGTCTTATCCTTGGCCCACAGGCGCTCGCCGGTGAAGAATTCCGGAATCGGTCCGCCTGTCGCAAACCACTCTGGATGTTGCGTAAAGGCCTGGAGAGGCAAGAGCCGCCCCTTCTTGGCTTGGCTGGCGAAGTCCGGTTCGCCGCCGCCGAAGAAGACATCGACGCCGATGCCCGCCCGCTTTTCTTCGTCCGCCGCCTTATAGCCGGCGTCCAGCATCAGGCGGATTTCGGAGGTCCCGCCGGGACTGCGCCAATCGATATACACATCCTCGCCGTGCTCAGCGCGCCAGTGGCGGGAGAAGGCTTCGGAGAATTCGCGTCGGATCGTTTCGCTGTGCGGCGTGAAGACGACGAGGCGCCGCGTACCCGGCGCCGGGCGCTGGGTCGTGTCCTTGCGCAGCAGCATGGGTAAGGCGATCAGCAGCGCCAGTACGCCCAAAGTAATCCACCATGCACGGGTCGACTTCATTTCCGCGGAAGCACCACGACGTCCGAGGTGGCGACGGCGACGGTGAGTTCATGGCCGGTCGTCAGGTTGCCCGGCGGATTGATGATGACGATGCGCAGTAGACCCAGCGGGGTCCGCAAGGTGAGCTGCGCCCGCTGTCCAAGGTAGATTTTTTCGACGACGACACCAGTCACCGCATTGGCCTCGCCGACGGTGGCCGGCCGCCAGGCTTCGGGGCGGATCGAAAGTTCCGCGAGCTGTCCGGCCGTGGCTTTCTGGTGCGGGTCGCCGAGGATGCCTGTGAGGACCCCGGCGGCGGAACGCGTGGAGACCGTGGCCCCGTCTTGTCCGATGATCTCGACGGCGAGAAGGTTGGTCTCGCCGATGAAGCGGGCTACTTCCGACGTCACGGGTCGACGATAGACTTCCTCGGGGGTACCGACTTGGGCGACGCGGCCGCGGCTCAGAATCGCCATCCGGTCCGCCATGGCTAGAGCTTCTTCCTGGTCATGCGTCACGTACACGGCGGTGAGTCCATTCTCTTTCACGATACGCCGGATTTCTTGGCGCATCTCGACGCGTAGCTGGGCGTCGAGGTTCGAGAGCGGTTCGTCCAATAGCAGGCAGCGAGGGCGGACGACTAAGGCGCGGGCGAGGGCGACGCGTTGCTGCTGGCCGCCCGAAAGTTGGTCGATGGAACGGTCGCCCAGCCCATCGAGGCGGACGGAGGCCAAGGCTTCGAGTACGCGTCGGTCACGTTCGTTGGCGGGGACCTTGCGCTCCACGAGCCCGAAGGCGATGTTCTCGGACACGCTCAGGTGCGGCCATAGGGCGTAGCTCTGGAAGACCATGGCGGTTTCCCGCAAGTGCGGCGCCATGTCCGTCACCTCGCGATCGCCGAAGAAGATCCCGCCGGAGGTTGGGAAGTCCAGACCGGCCAGGCAGCGCAGCAGCGTTGTCTTGCCGCAGCCGGAGGGACCGAGTAGGAAGAAAAACTCCCCGGGCGCGATCGTCAGGTTGACGTCGTCGAGGACCGTGAGCGGTCCCTTCGGGGTGGGGAAGGTCTTACGGATAGATCGGAGGCTGAGCGTTTCCATGGGGTGGTCAGATTTCAGAGGGCGAGAGCCAGCGGAAGGATAGGATAATGTAGCGTCGCCCCAGCAAGACGTTGACCGGCAGGCGGCCGGAGTCACGCAGACGATCGTGAGCGGCGGTGGATGGGTCGATGTAGTTCGGGGAGCGCTGCACGACCAGTTCGAGCACCGCCCCTTGACCGGGCCCCATATCTTCATCGGCCTCGCCGTAGGCGCGGATCTTGAACGTGTCGGAGCGTGTCGCCAGCGCCGGGCCAAGCGCCTGCAGGAGATCGCCTTGGAAGAGGCAGCCATTAGCACCAAAGCCAGAGTGGGTCCGGTTGACATTATCGGTGTCGAGAATCTCCACGTTGCGGAAATAGAGTCCTGGTGGCATGCCCGTGCGGCCGCCAGCGACGCCTCCGTTGGTCCAGTTGTGCGAGATGGAGGGGTCGATCATTTTCGCGCTAGATCCGCTGGGCATCTTAGCGAGGGTTTCGGAACCGAGGGCCTTGTCGGCACGCGCGATAGCCGACTCCAAGGTGCCTGACCGGAACATCCAGCGGGCGTTTTGCGCCGTGACGGGAAGCGCGGTGTCGACGGCGGTGTTTTCGATCTGGTAATAGGAGTTATTCGCCGATGCGGTAGTCCCGACGAGGGCTCCAGCTTTCTTAGTCGGACCGAGGAAGCGGTTCACAAACTCACAGAGACCAAGGAAAGGTGTCCCCGGACTCTGGGCGGCGGGGAAGCCGAGGAAACGGCGGGCGGCGGGCGGGTATTCCTGATCACGTTCCGTGCGCTGGAGGAATTGTGCCCGCGCCTTCACTTCGGCGACGGTCGCGACCGCGAGCGCCCGGATTTGCGTGTCCGAAAGGTTGGCATAGCCGTTCCAATAGGCCGCGTCGGCGATGTTGCGGGTGGCGGGCGCTTGCGTGGTGTCACCGATGATGCGGGGCACACGGGCATTGTTCGTCGCCGCCGGCGAATTCGCAGCCTGCGAACCGAGGGCTAGGCCTTTTAGCGAGCCATAGAGCCCCGTCCAGGCTTCGACGGAGGTGGAGTTCACGTTGAAGGCGCCGACGTTGAGCAGATAGCTGGAGAAACGGCGGTAACCATCCGGTGCCGCACCGGTGCTGTCCGTGAGGAAGCCGTTGGCGAGCAGGGCGCCCGCGGAGGCACTATTGTTCGGGAACAGCGTTATGCGGGGGTTGGCGAGTGTGCCCGTGCCTCCGGCGAAATCGGTCATCACTTGAGTGAGGCTTTTCGCGCGGACGGCGTTGTAGTTGCCATTGCGCGAGCCGTCGCTGAGGACCGGCGCCGCGCCCGAGAAGAAGAAGCTGTCCCAGAGGGCGTTATTCATGAGGTAACTCATGTCGCCGAAGGTATGTCCGCTAATGTAACTCGCGTTGGTGTGCGGCGTCCCGTGGGTCCAGCTCTTGTCGAGGGGCACGACCAGGGAGGGGAAGGAATTGCCCACCGTGCGATAGGGCATCCAGTCCCAAGCCGTGAGATTCGCATGCATGAACTGGCCAAGCGAGACGGGCGCGGTCACCGGGACTTCGACTGCCATCGTGGTGCTTAGGCCGCTCACGCCGTGCGAAGGGCCGCCTAGCCCATTGGCACCGTTCGCTTTCGAGGCGTCGATCTGCAATAAGTTACTCCAGGAGGTGGTCGAGCCGTTGAGGGCCAGTTCGTCGCCTCCGAAGAGCTGGGTGCGCAGGCTCGCCATGCCGACGCCGGGCAGTCCGTTGAGCGCTGGATTGGAAGAGGTCTGGGGCAGGGGGTTGCTGAAGAGCCAGGCCGGGTGGGCGGCCGGCACGGGATTGGACACGGCTGCGAGCCAGGAGAGCGCGTCGCGATTGTAACTGGTGGTACGGGCGGTGTCCGCGACGCGGGCCCGCGTGTCGAATGCCGCAATCACTGGCCCAGGCGCGATTTCGGCGATGGTGCGGATCGAGGACACCGGGCCGATGGCGACCGGGTTCGTCACGCTGCCAGCGTCGCCGAGGTGCGTGGCGGTGAACCCACTGCCGCCGACGTTGATGTAGTGCGCGTAGCTGGCGAGCGAGTTGTTACGGCTCGTCCCGAGCACTTCACCAGCCCCAAGGTCCTGGCCATCGGCGCTTACGGCGTCGTCCTTCAGGCTCTTCTTCCAGCCTGAGTTAAGGTAGATCCAGTGGTGCCAATACATCGAGCTCGTCAGGTCGATGCAGCACTTCACCTGATCCGCCGCCTTGAACAGGTAAGGATCAGTCGTGCTGGAGGGGCGGATATCGGTGTGGAAGCCGCCGGTGAAATAAAACCCGCGCTGCATGTTTAGGATCGGGATGTTCGCGGCGTCGACGGACTTGCCGAGCGTCGACGCGTCCACGAGATCCTTCGTGGTGAAGACGGCGAACTCGCCGGGCTCTAGGGTCGTCGCCGGTACGACTGCGACGAGGTTCTCGGCGTTGGACCCAGTCGATGCATCGGAAGCCGCCTTGAAGTTGAACAAGGTATCGAAGAGCCTAGAGGTTGCGGTCGTGTTGAATGCCAGCGACGGATCATTGCTGATATGGGTGAAAATCTGCAGGCGCATCTGGTCGAACTGCGAGAATGAGATCTTCAGCCCACCTTTGACGCGAGAATCTGGTTCGCCCGCCGTCGGCTCCTTGAGCTTCAGCTGGACGTTATAGGGGTTGTGGATGACCAGGATTGGTGTGCAGACGAGCTTGAGCGTGTAGTTGGCGCCCGACTGCACGGTACGTAGCGAGAACACCATCGAGAAGCGGTGGACGGCGGGCATGTAAGCGCCGCGCACCGGGCGGGGGATGAAACGCCCGACGCCATGGCCAGTCAGGTCGCCGCCCTTGAGTCCGTTCACCCAGCCGAGTGGGTCGGGGGTCGAGTCGTAGCCGTCGGTGTAGGGAGAGGTGACCTTACCGCCGCCGGACCAGAGCGCGTTATCCAGGTCGTAGCGCGCATACTTGGCCATCCGGTAGCCGCCTTTGTCGAACTGGTTGGTGTTGGGAAAGAAGGCCCGGGCGCCGAGCGCGGGTTTACCGGCGTTCCAGTCGACTTCCTTGTAAAGCCGGTAGTAATCCCGGACTAAGTGCCAGAGCGGGCCGACCAGGCGACGAGGCTGGCCGTCCCACGCCGTGTTCGTCGTCACGGTCGGCATGGCCTTACTCGTGTCCACCAGCGGCTGAAGCATCTCATCCTCGCGGATGAAGACCGGGCTCCATGGGAGGTATTTGGTGCCGTTCGTACCGAGATTGCGGCCGGGGTTGTCGATATTGTCTTCATACATCGGCACCCAGACGCGGGGCCGCGGATCGGCCGAGGAGACCGTGCCGGGGTTCGTCTTCGCGGTACCGTAGCCCGGGAACCACGAGCGACGCTGGCCGAGGAGCGGGTCCGCGGTGTAGGCTTCGATTACGGTCTCGTGCCCGTTGCCGGAACCGAAGTCCGATTTATCAAATAAGGAGTCCTCCATCTCAAACGCCAGCGACAGGTCGCGCCGCAGGCCGCCGCGGTAACTATCGGCGAGGACGCCGGCCGACCAGAGCGTGTGGTGATGGAAGGCGAGCTTGGCTGGAGGCAGTCCGGCGGCGGCCGGATCGCTGAGGTCGTAGCCAGGCAACAAGGGCAATGAGGACGGAGACAACACGGACGAGAACTTTGGCTCCTTGATGTTGACGCTTTTCAGTCCGAGTAACATCTCGGTGCCGCGCCGGCCGGGCGACCGGAGGGTATTGACCGTCTCGAGGGCCGCTGGCGCCGCTTTGGTCACGTCGCGAGGGTCGGTGAGTCCGAGGGAGACCTTGACGCCTTCGTCGCCGATCCAGTAGGCGAAGTTTCCTGTCGTGCTGTTAGTCCATGGGCCTGGCAGCGGAATCTTGGGAAGCGCGACGCGGCCGTCGATATCATCGGCGGTGCCTTGGAGCCCATCCGGGCCGGGGTCGAGCGTGGCGCTACCGTTGCCAACCAAGGTCGCGTAACTTTCTTTATTTCCCGCGGCGTAGGTGATGGGGTAGTCGCGTTGCCAAGGTGCCCAGTAGGATTTATCCGCGCTGTAATCCGTGGCACCCGAAAGGCTCACCGTCTGTGCAAGGTAGGAGGTGGCGTTGGTAAGCGCCTTGCCGCCCTTGCCGCTGATTAGCCACTGGGGTGGCTCGTCTGGCTTGTCGGTCCGCCAGGCGCCGGTCCAATAACGCTGCCCTTGTCCCGGCCGCTGGGTCCAATTCATCCCTGGGTCAAAGGGGCTGATTGGTGCCGGCGTACACGCCAGCTCGCCGGTCGCAGTGCTGCGGGTGTCTGGTCCGGTCGCTTGTTGAAGGTGGGCTAACGCGAGACGCGCGGACATTAGGGCGTTGAGGCGCGACCTTGTCGATAGGATCGACCATTTCGATGCGCGGGATTCGACGGTTAAAAAGGCCATCAGCACGAGCAGCAGCATGACGATCATCGTCATCATCGTAAGGGAAAGGATGATTGAGAAGCCCGCCCGCCCGCCCGGTTTCGCTGAGGTCGCTGCTTTCACCCTACTGGAGCGTCCGGAGGCCCGTCCGGCGTTTTTCACCGCCACTGGCGGGCGTCACGGGACCTGCCGGTGACTTCTTGGCATCGGCGGTCACGCGTTCCTCTACGCCGCGCACCTTGATGATGCCTTCCTCGCCAGGCGCAGGCACGAGAAAGAGGAGCGAGCGGATATCGTCGAGCTGAAGCCAGCGCAGGCCGCCCGCTAGGCGCCAATCTCCATCCTCTCCCGGCAGGAAGAACTGGGCCTGCCCATATTGCTGCGCCTTCACCTGTGGGCGCACGGTGAATTCCTGACCCGAAGGCAGCACGCGTTTGACGCCTGGCGCGCTGAGCCCGACCGGCTGGGGGCACAGGTTGAAGAAACGGATGGTGCCTGCGGCGGCGGCTCCGCCGCCATCGGCGATGAGGTTGAGCCGGGTGGCTTCGCCGGCGCCGGAAAGAATCGCGATATACTTCCCATTCGCCGGCGGAGCGGGCACAGAGGCTAGGGGCACCAGCGGCTCCTTTGGATCCGTGGTCTTCGGTTTCCGGAAGAAGGTCAGTTTGCCTTCCTTGGTCCGGCAGACGATCGGTTCGCTCAGCGCGTGGGAATAGAGAGTGACAGGTGCGGGCCGTCCGGCGGGGTCAAGGATCACGACTTCCGCCTCGGGCTCGTCGAAAGTCATCGCCTTGAGGGTGATTTGCGTCGGCTCAGATTCTGGCGTGAGTGCGCCGAGCATGAGAAGGTATGCAATCATGCCGCCCATTGAGTCCGCCCGTCCCCCACCGTCTAACCAATTGCCCCCTAGTTTTATATTTTCACTTATTAGCGTTCGCCCTGCCTCATAGTCGTAACGCAGACGGCGTCTGGGTGTCGATTTAGCGGCGATTGTGACAATTGCTTGCATCCTTGTTCACAGCCTCTTGGGTATAATCTGCGTCTAATTCTGGCTATCCAGGGCCGACGGCCGAGCGCAGAGTACCGCCTTCCACATGACCGATTCCCCTTCCGGCCGCCGCCCCCGTTCCCGCCAGGCCGCCGCTCCCAATTATGGCGACCGCGTGCCGCCCCATAACCTCGACGCCGAGCGCGGCCTGATCGCCAGCATCGTGATCGACGGCGGCGATACGCTCCAGCGCTGCCTCGAGCAGCGCGTCACGGCCGACTACTTCTTCGACCCGAAGCACCAGGATATCTACGCCGTCGCCGTCCAGCTGAATCAAGCGAGCACGGGTATCGACGAGATCACGCTCACCGAGCAACTCCGTCGCGAGGGTAAGTTAGAGTCCGCCGGTGGCGCGACCTATATCAACGAGCTGACGGGGCTCATCTCTTCCAGCGCGCACGCGCCCCATTGGCTCGCGATCATCCGCGAGAAGCATTTCCTGCGGCAGCTCATCTCCACGGCCGTCACGACAGTCGAGAAGGCACACACGCACGCGGAAGGCATCGAGCGCCTCCTTGAAGAGGTCGAGCAATCCTTCTTCCGCATCAGCGAAGACCGTATCTCCGAATCCGCGCAGACGATTGACGGACCCATCGCCGAAGCGATGGAACTCGTCCAGCGCATCATCCGCGATCGTAACTCAGTGCAAGGCGTGCCCACGGGCTTCCCCGATCTCGACGCGATGACCTTCGGCTTCCAGCCTGGCCAGATGGTTGTCGTCGCCGCCCGCCCTGGCATGGGCAAGACGTCCATCGCGCTCAACTTCATTGAGGCCGCGCTCTTCCCCAAGCCTAACGAGGCCCGCAAGCCGTCCAACGTCCTGCTGTTCTCCCTCGAAATGCCGGCCCGCGAACTGGCCCTGCGTCTGCTCTGCTCGCGCGCCCGGGTGAACATGCAAAAGCTGCGCACCGCCCATCCGGACGAACGTATGCAGGTCGACCTCGTCCAAGCCGCCAACGAATACAAAGGGCTCCCCCTCGTGGTCGACGATAACGGCGGCCAAAATATCTTGGAGATTCGCGCCAAGTGCCGCCGCGTCCATGCCCGCACCCCTTTGGATATGGTGGTTATCGACTACATCCAGCTCATCAACGGCCTAGACTCGGGCCTACCTCGCGAACAGCAAATCGCCGAGGTCTCCCGTAGCATCAAGGCCATGGCCAAGGAGTTTAAGATCCCCATCATCGCTCTGGCCCAGCTGAACCGTAAGTCCGAGGACGAAGCCCGCCAGCCCCGCATGTCCGATTTGCGCGAATCCGGGTCCATCGAACAGGACGCCGACATCGTCATGCTGATCTCCAAGCCCCCGGTCAGCCAGGGCAAGGCCGCCGAGGCCGAGGCCGAGCAGGCAGGGCAGGATGGCTGCTATTCCCGCCAGCTTATTGTGGCCAAGAACCGTAACGGCCCCACCTCCGACATCAACTTGCTCTTTAATCCGGGGCTGACACGCTTCGAAACACCCGCCAAAGATTACCGAAATAATGAATAACCCCTCCTTCCGCCGCAGCTGGCTTCGCGCCGCCTGCTTCGCCCTCGCTCTGTCGCCCCTCGTCGGTGCGGCCCAGACCGCCCCTGCGACGAAGGATCCGCTCGTGCGCTCCATCAAGGTCAAGAAGGACGGCACGACCGTCTCGGAACAATTCGTCCTTGGCTTCGTCGCCCTGCGCGAAGGCCAGCCCTACTCCAAGGACGCCGTCGCCAACACAGTCCGCTCCCTTTACGCCACGGGTCGGTTCAATCAGGCCTTGGTCGAACCCATCCTGGATCCGGTAACCGGTCAGGTCGACATCGTCGTCACGGTCGTAGCTCGTCCGATCCTTAAGGCCATCGAATACATCGGCGGCGACGGACTCGTCGGCAAGACCGGTTGGTTCGGCGGGGCCGAGATCGAGGACATGAAGATCGGTGAACCTCTCGACCTGGCCCAGCTGCGCCGCTCCGAGATCAAGCTGCAGAACGAACTCCGCAAGAAGCGCCCGTTCGCCCGCGTCACTTCCCAGCCCCGCGCCGCCGTCGATGGCAGCGGCCAGATCGTCGCGGTTGTCGTCGACGAGGGCATCGAGCTGAAGGTCGATAACTTTCGCTTCGAAGGAGCGACCTCCTTCGAACGCTACGACCTCTGGTCTGCGGCTGATCTCAAGACCAGCGAATACCGCTGGTATAAGTGGTCCTGGCTCGTCGGCGGCGGCCGTCTCGATCCCGAGCAGTATCGCGCCGACTGCAAGAAGCTCCGCGAGTACTACCGCGCGAAGGGCTATCTCGACGTCGAAGTCGAGGACGCCGATCCCGAGAAGGTCTGCGAGGTCAAGGACGTGAAGGATGCCGCTGGCTGGGTTGACGTCGTCTTCAAAATCAAGGAAGGACGCAAGTACACCATCGGCGCAATCGCCTTCGACGGCAACCGCCTTGGCTCCACCGATCCGCTCTACGCGACCGCTGCCCTGCAGAAGGTCGTCGCCGAACCCTCCCTCCGTCGCGGCGCCCACCCCGCCGACTTCGACCAGATCGCCACGGGCGAAGCCTTCGCTGTCCCGGCCATCGAGGCCGCCTCCGACAAGCTGCGTGAATACTACGGTCAGATGGGCTACATCAACAGCTCCGTCCAGATCTTCCGTAAGCCCAATCTCGCGACCGGCGTCATCGACGTGAAGTTCCAAATCGAAGAAGGCCAGCGCCACACGGTCCGTGCGGTCGAGATCCAGGGTAACACCAAGACCCGCTCCACCGTCATCGCCCGCGAACTGGCGCTCGGGCCTGGCGAGGTGTTCGACTTAGCCCGCACCCGCGTCTCCGAGGCGCGCCTCAAAAACACACAGTTCTTCGAGGAAGTCCGCGTGACGGCCGTCCCGACCTCGATCCCGGGCCAGAGCGACCTGCGCGTCACGGTCAAGGAAGCCCCCACCGGGCAGGTCAGCTTCGGTGCCGGCTATAGCACCGTCGAAGGCCTCGTCGGCTTCGTCGAGTACGCTGAATCCAATTTCGACTTCTCTAACGCTGAGGGCTGGTATCGTGGCGGCGGCCAGAAGTTCCGCGTCCGTCTGTCCGTCGGTAGCCTGACCAACTCCTTCGAGCATTCCTTTGAGGAGCCGGCCCTGTGGGAACGCGACCTTGCCGTGGGCTACTCGATTGAGCGCCGCTACGCCGGTTATGCTTCGGCCAACTACTCGGTGCTATCCGAAGGTATCAGTCTCTACGCCCGCCGCCGTATCTTCAGCAATATCGAGGGCCGTATCGGTTACAACCTGCGTCGCATGTCCGTCGACAACGTTACGGCTGACGCTCCGGCCGACGTGGTGACCGAAGGTAATGCTGGCGCCCGCGTGATCTCCTCGATCTCGGCTTCGCTGACCTACGATACCCGTGACGAATACAACTTCCCGACCAAGGGCTCCCGCATCTCGCTCACCGAAGAACTCGCCGGCAACGGCCTCGGCGGCGATATCAAGTACCTGAAGTCCGAACTCCGCACGGGCCGCTGGTTCCTCGTCTCGCCCACCGCCGAACAGACGATCGGCGTGATTGGCCGCGTTGGCCTGCTCACCGGTTCGGGCGGCTACCTGCCGTTCTACGAGCGGTTCTACCTCGGTGGCGCCTACGACATGCGCGGCTTTGGTTACAACGAAGTCGGTGCTTACGACACCTACGACACCTCCCATGGTAACCAGCCGTTGGGCGGCATGACCTACGGTTTCTTCAGCGCCGAATACACCATCAAGGCCGCTGATAATCTCCGCTTCGCCGCTTTCTACGACTACGGTATCGTCAATCGCTCTGAGACGAATTTCAGCGTTTCCGAGGCGAACTCAGACTACGGCCTAGGCATGCGTATCCTCCTCGGCGGAGCGGTCATGCGCCTCGACTTCGGCTTCCCGCTTCAAACGACCAAGGCTCCGGGCGGCGCCGACATCAACGCCGGTGGCATGAAGTTTAACTTCAGCTTCGGTACGGTCTTTTGATTGCCATTCGCCCGCCTAACCACTTCTTAAACCAGAATACGCCCATGAAGTCCTTCTTCGCCCTCCTCCTCCTCGCCTCCGCTTCCCTCTTCGCCGCCACCCCCAACGTGGGCATCGTCGACGACCAGGAAATCTTCAAGAAATACGCCAAGGCTACCGACCTTCAGGCTGAAATTCGCAAGTCTGAGGAATCCGCGCAGGCTTCCGTCAACGAGCGCATCAAGGCCGTCGAGCAGCTGCAGGCCGAGCTCCAGAGTGTCGATAAGCGCGGTCAGGACCCGATGCTCAGCGAGAACGGTAAGAAGGCCGTCGCCGCCGAGTTTCAGCAGAAGAATGCTACCTTCCAGCAGCGTCGCGCCGAACTCCAGAACTTCGTTAACGAAGCCCGCAATGCCATCCAGCAGCGCGTGGGCGAGATGAACAAACAGATCGTCGCCGACGCCCGCGTCCAGGCCGAGAAGGTCGCTAAGGCCAAGGGGCTCAACCTCATCATCGGCAAGGCTCCGGTGCTTTTCTCTGACGCCTCCCTCGATGTCACCGAAGACGTGATCAAGGAACTCAACGCCACCTATAAGGCCTCTGCTTCGGTCGCCGTGCCGAGCATCACCACCGCTCCGGCGGTGCCCGTTCCCGCCGCCGGCGACAAGCCGGCCGCCAAGTAAGACTTTGCCGCGCCCCTGCCAGTCAGGGGCGCTTCATTTAGGACCATGTCGATCGCCTTCACCATCGCCGAACTGGCCTCCCTCACCGGAGCCAAATCGGTCGAGGGTGCCTGCGCCGGTCCGATTACGGGCATCGCCGCACTGGCGGAAGCGCTGTCTTCCGATCTCTCTTTCCTCGGTAACGCGAAGTACGCCGACGCCGTCGTTGCCTCAAAGGCCGGTGCGATTCTCGTGCCCCTCGCCTTCGCGGGTAAGCCGTCGGTCGGGCAAGCTTTTCTCCGCGTCGATAATCCGTCCTATGCCCTGGCGCTCCTCTGCTCGGTCCTCGAGGCGCGGCTCTGGCCGCGTCCTTCCGCTGGTATCCACGCTTCTGCCATCGTCGCCGCCTCCGCCAAGGTCGACCCCACCGCCCATGTCGGCCCGCTCTGCGTAATCGGCGAAGGTGCCACGGTCGCTTCCGGCGCGGTGCTCGAAGCCCGTTGCCATGTCGGCGCCCACGCATCGGTCGGCGCTGATTGCTGGCTTAAACCGGGCGTTGTCGTCGGCGACTATTGCGTCCTAGGTGCCCGCTGCCGCATCCAGTCCGGTGCCGTCATCGGTTCTGACGGGTTCGGCTATGAACCGATCAACGGCGAGATCCAGCGCATCCCGCAGATCGGTAACGTGGTCCTGGAGGATGATGTCGAGGTCGGCGCCAACTCCACTCTCGACCGCGCCCGCTTCAGCAAGACGGTGGTCGGGCGGGGTACCAAGATCGATAATCTCGTCCAGATCGCCCATAATGTGCGCATCGGCCGCCAGTGCCTCATCACCGCCCAGGTCGGCATCGCCGGCAGTACGACCCTCGGTGATCATTGCGTCCTCGGCGGACAGGCCGGCGTGGCCGGACATCTCACCCTCGGCGACCGCGTCAAGCTGGGCGCCCAGACGGGTCTTTTCGAGGACGTGCCTGCCGATGGCTTCATGAACGGCACGCCGGCCGTGCCCTTCGGCCTGGAACGCCGCCTGGTCGTTCTGTCGCGTCGCCTGCCAGAATTGTTCAAAAAGGTTGATTCGCTGGCCGCCTCCTTGGACTCTGCTAAACGTTAAACGACATGAGCTTACCTGAGATGAAGATTTTCACCGGCAACGCCAATCCGGCGCTGGCCAAGGAAATCTGCGAACATCTCGGCGTCCCGCTCGGCACCGCTACCGTCAACCGCTTCCCCGACGGTGAGACGTTCGTCCAGATCAACGAGAACATCCGTGGCTGCGACGTCTACGTCATCCAGCCCACCAGCGCACCGGCTAACGATCGCATCATGGAGCTGTTGATCATGATCGACGCCCTGCGTCGCGCTTCCGCCGCCCGCATCACGGCCGTGATTCCGTTCTTCGGTTATGCACGTCAGGACCGTAAGGACAAACCCCGCGTGCCCATCACGGCCAAGCTCGTCGCCAACCTGCTTACCGCCGCCGGCGCCAACCGCGTCCTGACGGTCGATCTGCACGCCCAACAAATCCAGGGATTCTTCGATATCCCGGTCGACCATCTGTACGCATCGCCGGTCTTTTACGCGCACATCAAGAACAAGCCTTGGCTCAAGGACGCCACGGTTATCTCGCCTGACGTGGGCGGCCTGAAGTACGCCTCGGCCGTAGCCGACATGCTTGACCTGCCTTACGGTTTCGTGGCTAAGCGACGCACGAGCGCGACTACGGTCCAGGCGACGAGCCTTGTCGGCGAAGTCGATGGCCGCGATATCATCCTGGTCGACGACATGACGGAGACCGCGGGTACGCTCGTGGCCGCCGCCGAATTACTCAAAAAGAACGGCGCCCGCTCGGTGCGCGCCGTGGTCTCGCACTGCATGATCCAGGAGATCGCTTTCGAGCGCCTCCGCCGTGGGGTTATCGACGAAGTCATCACGACCAACTCCGTCCCGGCCAACTGGCCGAAGGACCTCCCGATCACGGTGCTCTCGATCGCCCCGCTGCTTTCTGACGCAATCCGCCGCATCCACGGTAACAACAGCGTGACCGACCTCTTCCCAATCAAGGGGCACTGAGCCAGACGTCAGGACGCGAAAAAGGCCGCATCAAATAATGCGGCCTTTCTGTTGGGAGATTTTCCCGGACTTACTTCTTCTCGGCGGCAAGGAAGTCGAGGATGACCTTGGCTTGGTCGCTGGTGTGGCCCTTGTGGTCGGCATACACGCACTTGCCGTCCTTGAAGAGAAAGGCGCTGCGTCCTGCCATGCCGATGAGGTTCTTCACGCCGAAGGCTTCGGTCACGGCCTTCTTCTCCTTGTCGGCGAGAAGGCGGAAGGGGAACTTCTGCTCTTCCTGGAATTCCTTCTGCAGTTTCTCGTCGTCGGTGCTCACGCCTAGGACGCTGACGCCGGCCTTCTGGAGATCCGCCCAGTTGTCGCGCAGCGAGCAACCTTGCTTGGTGCAGCCGCCGGTTTTGGCCTTAGGGTAGAAGTAGACGAGGAGGGTGCCCTTGGCGCCTTCCTTGGCGAGGGAGACGGCTTGTCCGTCCTGGTCATTGCAAGTGACATCCGGGATGGAGGCACCGACGGCGAGCTTTTCAGCCGCGGCGCCGAAGAGTGGGAGGAGGGACATAAGGAGGGTGGCGTAGAGTGACTTCATGAACCGTAGGTTGGGAGTCCGCTGGCAAAAAGCAAATGCGACCGACGGTGTTTTCGTGTCGCTTGTCGGTCCCTCCGGAGACAAAAATGTGACCATGTTGCAGGCTGTTCTCGACACCATCCCTCATCGCCCGCCGTTCCTCTTCCTAGACCGAATCGACGAAGTCCGGGCCGACGGCGCCACCTGCAGTCGCACCTTCCGCGCCGACGAGCCTTTCTATTCCGGCCACTACCCCGGCAATCCGATCACGCCCGGCGTGCTGCTTTGTGAATCGGTCTTTCAGACTGGAGCGATTTTCCTGACCAAGAAGCTCCAGTCCGAAGGCGGCGTTCCCGCTGGTAAGACCCCGGTGCTTTGCCGTATCGAGGAAGCCAAATTCAGAGGAATGGTGATGCCCGGCGATACGGTCTCGATCGACGTGAAACTCGTCGAAACGCTCCAGCAGTTTCATTTCATGACCGGTACGGTGCGGCGCGACGGCAAGGCCGTCCTGACTATCCGCTTCGCCCTCGCCCTCGTCGACCAACCCGCCGGATTGCATGTCCTTCCTCGGCCTTACCGGTAAGACCTACCTCGTCCTCGGCGTCGCGAACAAGAAGTCTGTCGCCTGGCACGTCGCCAAGACCCTTGAGGCCGAAGGGGCCAAGGTGGTCTACTCCGTGCGCTCGCCGGCCCGCCTCGACTCGCTGAAGGGCCTTCTCGACGGCAAGCCGGTCTACCTGTGTGACCTTGAGCACGAGGCGCAGACGCAGCAGCTCGCCGCCAATGTCGGCCGCGAGCACGGCCCGCTGGACGGCGTCCTGCATAGCGTCGCGTTCGCCAATTTCTCGAAGGGCATGCAGCCGTTCCATGAGACCGTCCGCGCTGATTTCCTCCAGGCCACCGCTATCTCCGCGTTTTCGCTCGTCGAACTTTCCCGTGCGCTGAAGCCGCACCTGAAGCCAGATGCCTCGATTGTATCTATCGGTATCTCCTCGCAGGTCACGGCCGCGAACTACGGTTACATGTCGCCCATCAAGGCCGCGCTCGAATCTGCTAGCCGCTTCCTCGCGAAATCCTTCTCGGCCGATACCCGCGTGCGCTTTAATTCCGTCAACGCTGGTCCGCTCAAGACGAGCGCGAGCGCCGGCATCCCAGGCTATCTCCACAACTACCTGCACGCTGAGAAGATGACCTTTCGCAAAGAGGCCTTGAAGACCCAAGAAGTCGCCGACACGGCGGTCTGGTTGCTCTCGCCTCGTTCGAGCGGTATCAACGGCCAAGGCATCGTGGTCGACGCCGGTATGGGGTGGAATTTCTTCGACGAAGAACTCGTGGCCGCCTCTTCCCGCCTTCCCGGAGCGTGATTTTCAAGCGTACAGTCCTGTCCGGCCTCGTGGCCGAACTGCCTCCCGAGGTCTGGACCTCCGATGAGGTCGAACGCCGCCTGGCGCCCCTTTACGGCCGCCTGAAGCTGCCTGAGGGCCGTCTCGAGCTGATGACAGGCATCCGTGAGCGCCGCTTCTGGCCGCAGGCAATCCGTCCGTCCGCCGCTTCCGCGCTGGCGGGCCGTCGTGCGATGCAGGCCGCCGGAGTCGGCCCCGCCGACATCGATCTGCTCATTCATTCTTCGGTCTGTCGCGATCGCCTCGAGCCTTCGACCGCCGCCTACCTGCACGGTCTGCTTGGCCTTGGCCCGCAGGCGCAGATCCTCGACGTCTCCAACGCCTGTCTAGGCTTTCTTAACGCCGTTGTCCTCGCCGCCGGTATGGTGGAGTCTGGTCAGATCCGCCGCGCGTTAGTCTGCTCGGGCGAGGATGGTCGTCCGCTCGTGGAGCGCACAATCCGCATGCTGAACGAAGACCTCTCGCTCACGCGTGAGACGATTAAGCCGTACTTCGCGAACCTGACCATCGGCGCAGGTGGCGCCGCCGCGGTCATCTGCCGCGACGATCTCGCCGGGCCTGGCTCGATTCGTCTCCTCGGCGGCGCTGCCGAAACTGACTCTTCCGCCAACGGACTTTGCGAAGGCGATACCTCGTTCGCTGAACTCGACATGCGCACCGATTCCGAAGCCTTACTTGCCGCGGGCGTGGCACTGGCCCAGCGCTGCTGGGGCCGCTTCAAAGGTGTGACGGGATGGGACGAGTCCACGCCGCATCGCGTGGTGACGCACCAGGTGGGCCGACGTCATTCGTCGTTGCTGTTCGAGAAACTCGGCCTCGACCCCGCCAAAGACTACCAGAGCTTCGATCGCCTCGGCAACGTCGGCTCGGTCTCCGTGCCCGCCACGTTGGCGCTCGGACTCGCTGAAGGACGCATCAAGCCCGGCGATCGCGTCGCACTGCTGGGTATCGGGAGTGGTCTCGCCAGTATGATGCTCGCCGTCGAATGCCAATGAGCACCGTCTCCTTTTCACCTGCCGTGCAGGCGCTCTATCCTTTTGCGCCTCAGGATTTCGCCGCGCTCTCGGGCCGCATGAGCTATGTCGACCACGGCCCGCGCGACGGACGCCCGGTGCTTTTACTACACGGCAATCCGTCGTGGTCGTTCCTTTGGCGTGACCTCATCCTGAAACTGGCTGCCCAAGGTCGCCGCGTGATCGCGCCCGACCATGTTGGCATGGGCCTGTCTGCGCGCCCTGATCGTTTCCTGCGTCTCGCCGATCGAATCGCCGACGTTGAAGCACTCATCGCCCATCTCGGCATCAAGGAATTCGACATGGGCGTCCACGATTGGGGTGGCGCCATCGGTTTCGGCGTCGCTGGACGCCGGCCAGAAAGGGTAGGGAAGATCCTGGTCACGAATACGGGAGCTTTCCTCTCCGCCCGCATCCCAGCCCGCATCGCCCTTTGCCGCGCCCCCTTGATTGGCCGCTTCATCGTCCAGGGCCTGAACGGCTTCGCTTGGCCGGCGACCTGGATGTCCGTCGTCAAGCCCCTCAGCCCCGCCGCTAAGTCCGGTTTCCTCACCCCCTACGGGTCGGCCTCGGTCCGCCGGGCGGTTGCCGACTTCGTGGCCGACATCCCGATGGAGGCCGAACACCCCACTCGGACCGTCTTAGCCGCCGTGGAGGCCTCTTTGGAGGGCTTAAAGGGCAAGCCTATGCTCCTTTGCTGGGGAATGCGCGACTTCTGCTTCGACCGCTCCTTTCTCGAGGGTTTCGTCGCCCGTTTCCCGGCCGCCCGGCAGCTCCGGTTCGCCGACGCCGGGCACTATGTCCTCGAAGACGCCGGCGAAGCGGCGCTCGGTCCGATCGCCGCCTTTTTTGCGCTGGCTTGAGGGTCTGGTTTTAGGCCTAACTCCGAGGGGCGGAATAGGGCTGTGGACAACGTGTGAACAAC
>CAIVYX010000378.1 GCA_903910245.1 uncultured Opitutia bacterium
GTAGTAGTCGGCGGCCGGGATCGGATCGAACTTGTGGTCGTGGCAGCGCGAACAGGACACGGTCAGGCCGAGGAAGCCCTTGGTCGTCGCGTCGATGCGTTCGTCGATGGTGTCATCGTTGTTCTGGAAGCGCTTGCCGACGGTGATGAAGCCGAGGGCGGCGAGGCGGGCGTCGTCCTTGGCCAGGTCCGGCAGGCGGTCGGCGGCGAGCTGCTCGATGATGAACTGGTCGTAAGGCTTGTCGGTGTTGAACGCGTCGATGACGTAATCGCGGTAGGTCCAGGAGGCGTCGAAGGTCTCGATGGTGCCGTTGCGCTTCAGGCCCTTGGTGTCGGAGTAACGGGCGGTATCGAGCCAGTGGCGCGCCCAGCGCTCGCCGTAGTGGGGCGAGGCGAGGAGGCGGTCGACGGTGCGCTCGACGACGGCGTTCACCGCGCGGCCGGCCTGTCCCTTGCGGGCGGCCATGTTGTCCATGGCGAGGGCGGAGTCGTAGTCGCGGGAAAAGGCGTCGACCTCGACGCTCGTGGGCGGGAGGCCGATCAAATCATAGGAAAGGCGGCGGAGCAGCGATTCGCCGTCCGTGGCGGGGCTGGGGCGGAGGCCCTTCTCATCGAGCTTCGCGAGCAGGAATGCATCGACTTCGTTCTGGCACCAGGCGGCGTTACTGAGCTTGGTCGGGACGGCGAATTCGCGGACAGGCTGGAAGGCCCAGTGGCTGCGTGCCTTATCGGAAAGGCCGGTGAGCTTGGCGCCACCGGCGCCGACCGGCGCGGGTGCGCCCATCTTGACCCACTGTTCGAGCGTCGCGATTTGCGCGTCAGAAAGCTTAGCACCCTTCTTACGTGGCGGCATCGAAAGTTCGGGATCCGTCTGATGGACGGCGACGATGATCATGGATTTCTTGATATCGCCTGGCACGACCCCCGGACCCAAATCACCACCTGCAAGCATACCGGCGCGAGAGTCCATGATAAGCCCGCCCTTGGAGACACCCTTCTCTTTCGAGTGACATTCGTAACAACGTTCGGTGAAAATCGGTCGGACGTTCTTCTCAAAAAATTCGAGGCCGGCTGGATCCATCTTCGCTTCGACGGGAGCGTCGGCGGCGGGAAGCATGGCGGTCGCCCCTAGGGCGGTGAGCAGAGGGAGGAAACGGAGCATGTTCAGGTGGCGATTCATGGGAGGGCGGGCGGATTGAAAAGGGTAAGGAAAGTCGGGGTACGACTGGGGGTTCCTGCTAGGTAGTAATTCTTATGTCCAGATGAAGGACATCAACCTCTCGTTTGTCGTAGTTACCTCATACAACCCCAGCCAAAGCACTTTGCGCGTTTTTGTTAAAAATTCGTCAAAAACCCATGGATCAGGGTATCCACCCTCCCCAGCAGTCACCAAAACAAGAAAGCCGGCCAAAAGGCCGGCTTTCGCAGCGAAACCGAGGCGCTAACCTCAATTCACGTAGACGAATTCGTTCGAAAGCAGCAAAGCCTGCACCAGCAGCTCGGTCGGCGTCATCGGCGTGCGGGCGATGGACTCGCCGACGTTCTGCATCACGCTTTCGGCGCCACCACCGGTCACGGCGGTCATCATGCTCTCTTCGCCATCGGGTGCCTTGACGGTCATGCCCTTGGCGGCGGGAGCGGTGGTGCGGGCCACCGGTGCCGCAGCCTTGGCGCCGGGCTTGGTACCGGCGACGGCGGCCTTGGTCGAAGGACGCAGGTTGGCGGTCGCGA
>CAIVYX010000379.1 GCA_903910245.1 uncultured Opitutia bacterium
ACTCGGAAAGGTCCGACTTCTTCATCAAATCCACGACTTGTTTAATCTTAATTAGGTCCAAGGTAATGTCCTCCGTGAGGGGGTGTCCCTCTCTGATACAGGGTGTCAGGGGGGTAAATCAACCCCTCATTCCTGAATTCCTTCAGGAATCTTCCCTAACTTGCTGTCCTTCTGCGAGTTAATGATATCTTTGAGGGTCGGAATCGCACGGGTTTCCGGCTTAGAAATCGGGCCTTTTAGCTTTATTTTTGTTAAGCTGATGAGGGCACGATTGAGGTTGATAAGGTCCAGCGGATTGAACCCGCCTTTACGGGGTAGGGTGAAGTCCCCTTCGAACTCTAGGGTCGAGGCCTGGAGGTCGATTTCGCCGGCCAGGTCCAGGCGGGACTTGGGTCCGGTAATGGCCAGGTCGGGGAAGTACGCCCGCCCGCCTACACAGCCGAAAGTGCCCTTCGCCTGGCTGAGTTCGTAGGTCGTGGCGCCCACGCCGACCAATTCCAATACCTCGGAGATATCCCCGAGTAGCCGCACCTTCTTGAGCTCGGGGTCGGTAAGCAAATATTGGCCAAGCCCCCTCAGCAAGCGGGGTTGCGCGAGGTCGAGATGCCCAGTGAAATCAAGGTCCAGCTTACCGGCCGAGGTCACCTTGGCCGTGGAAGTGGGCGAGACATCCTTCGGCTTGGGTGCACCCAGGCCGTTCAGCAGCTGGCTGATTTGTGAGGGGTCGCAGCCTTTGAGGCCGAGCGTGAACTTGGTCTGGCGCAGCGGATCGCCGTCCAGCGTCAGCCGGGCTTCGCCGTCGGCGAGTCCGAGCTTCGCCTGCACGCGCATACCGCCGTCGATATTCTCGGTGCTCACTTGCAGCGAACTTCCGGCGACGCCCCAGGCGGAGAAAGCGCCGGCGCATTCGATCGAGGTCTTCACGTCCGGGCCTTTTGCGCCGGGCGTGAGCAGCAAGGTTAAGCGACGGTCGATGGGCAGGGAGAGCCCGCGCAGGGCTTCGCCAAAATCCTTGCCCGCGCAGCGCGCGACGATCCAAGGCTGGAGGTTGCCTTCGGCGCGCACGACCGGCCCGGCTAGCGCGAGCGGCTTGGACCAATCCCAGGTCGCAGATCCGTCGACACTGCCATCGGCCTCGGAATCGCCGCCACCCAGCCGATGCAGGCCGATGTGAGTGCGCTTCGGGTCGGCGTCGACGGAGACTTCGACGTGGCGGAAAGGTGCCCCCATGAAATCGAAACGGTTCAGGAGGGCGCGGCCGGTGGTCACGCTGGTCATCGACCCCCATTGGCTTTCGACGTCGATGAAAGCGTAGGGATGATCGCGGAGGAGGAACAACTTCCAGAGCGAGACCCACCATTCGCCAAGTACGCGGTCGAGGCACGCGGGGTCCATCTCGCCGTTCAGGTGGAGCCTGTAGGCGCCGCCAGCCTTGAGCTCGCAGTCAACCGATCCGGTGATCGAGGCCAGACGTAGGTCGCGCAGGCGTAGGGGGGCGCCGGCGCGGGAAGGGTCAAAGTCGAAGCGCGTGCGCAAAGGAAGGGCCTTATTCGGCGAGATCGCCTCTGCCGAAAGTCCGAGGCCCCGGAAGCCGGAGAGTGCAATCTCGCCGGAGGCTTGGCTGACCTCGCCCTTTGCTGAGAGGCTCGCTGCGACCTCGCGCAGCAGGACATCGCCCCGCAGGTCGACGCCGGCGGCGTGAAGGAGGCGGCCGAGTTCGGGCTGCGCACTGATCTCTGCCCCCGAGAGGTGGGCGTGGTCGATCATGGCCGTCACGGCTCCACGCGGGGCGAGGATGGCCGAACCGCTGGCCGTCGAGCCGTCGGAAAGGATGCCGAAGGCAATCCGGTAGCCGTCGGCTGAGACGGGGCGGGCATCCAGTTTCACTCGCCGAAGTTCGAGGCCGGCACCCTTGGCTTGGGCGAGTGTCAGTTCGGCGACCGTATCTTCGCGGCGGCCTTTGCCCCGTGCACGCAGGTCAAGTCGCGCCGCCGTTATGTTACGCCAAGCCATCTCCTGCGCGCCGCCGTCGACCCTCCAGTCGGCGATCCGTCCGTCGGACGCGACCTTGATCGCACCGCGGAGATTGAGCCCGCGCACTTGGATGAGCCCGAGCCCGGTGTCGGACCAGTCGTTGCCGAGCACGGCCAGGACAGAGACCTCAGCGCTGCCGTCGCTGCTGCCTTGGCAACGAAGCGAGACAGAGGCCCCGCCGGATTGCTCTGCCACGTCGATCGCCGTCTCGATGGAGGAGAAGACGTCGGCCAGCCGGCGGGAAAGGGGAGTCGTCCCTTTGTCATCTTTCTCGCTGCGAAGGAGCCCGGTCGGTACTTCACCCGAGAGATGGCAGGTGATCTTGCCGCCACGCGCCTGGATGGATCGGAGATTGAGCCAGCGTCCTTCTTTGGTGACATCAAGGGTCAGGGTGTCGATCAGCGGCCGGCGGACGCCGCCGCGGGCGACGGAGGCCGGGCACCAAAGACGGGCACCCGACAGGCGTACCTGCGTCGGTTCGATCTGGCCGGCGACGAGGAGTGTGGGATTGAGCGCGATTTCCACGCGCGCCGCAGTGAAGACGTCGCCCGACATACCATCGACGCCGAGCGAGAGGTCGTCGGCCGCCAACGTCAGGTCGGGCATCATCCAGAAATTGCGGGCCTGCAGGCGCAGGCCTTGTTCGGCGAGCTGCGTCGAGATGCGCTCCGTGAGGAAGTCCGGCAACTTCGTCGGATGGTCGAGGTTGGCAACCCAGCAAAGTGTCAGCTGGACTGGAAGTAACAGGAGCAGGCAGGTGTTCGTCAGTCCGCGCAGGAACCTGCGGAAGGGGGAACTTGCCGGCTTCGGTTTCATCTGCCGGGGTCGGCCAGGAGCGGAATCAGGATTTCGGCGAGGCCGGCTTCGAGGACGAAGTCGTCGTCATCGGCTTCGTCCCGCATGAGCAGCGACCGGGTGCTGAAGGGAGCCGAGCAGAGGTAGGTTCGGAAAGTCTCGCTGGCGGCGCCGCCACCGGTGGCGGCTTGGTCTGTCACCCGAATCTCGAATTTCCAGCCGCCCGAACCGACGTCGCGGCCCGGGAATTCCGACGCGCGCACGTCGGCGAGGCCGACCGCCAGTCGACGCGAGTTGGCGGGATCGAGTCGACCGGAGCCGGCCCAGTTGCCGTCAGGCCCGAGGCGCGCTTCGCCGAGGACCTTACCATCGCCGCGGGCGGTGAGGCGGAGGCCGCTTACGCGGGCTCCTTGGGGAAGTTCCGCCACCGCGCGCTTTCGCCAAGCCTGCGGCTCGACGTTTTGGTGCCCACCGTTCAGCAGGGAGACGTCGCACACCGCCGCCAGCGGCGAACCTTTGGCGTGCACGACACGCGTGCCGGCGCCTCTGTCTGGATCGTCCGTGAAGGCGAGCAGCATGCGTTCGGTGCCGAACTCAAGTTCCAAGGTCTGGATCGATGCGGTACCGGGATTCGTTAGCGCCATCACGGCAGGCACGCTCGTGCCGCCCGCGGATTTGCGGCGGGTCGCGCGGAGTTGGGAGACCGCTTCAAGGAAGCGCCCGACGATTCTGGTGTCAGCCTCACGGCGCTTGGTGGCCGTGGAGCCCGGTGCGACCGGGATCTCCCAGCGCGCCTCGGCAGCGGCGCCTTCCAGGCGATGCAACGTGATGGTGCGGCCGCCGGTGGCGATGGTGAAGCCGGTGACGAGCGCCGGATCGAAGTCGGCGGGCCGGGAGGCGGCGAGCGTCTCACGGGCGGCGAACCAGTCGTTGAGCAGGCGGGCTTCGATGAGGAAGATTGAATTATTTTCCTCGAGCCGCGCGCAAAGCATCGTGGGCTGGCCTGGCGCCGGGTTGCCGACAAGCAGCACCTGCCGGCGGGAATTCCCTTCGAGCGATAGGCGGAGCACGGGGGTGGTCAGGCCGGTGACGTCGTCGGCGAGGGCGACGAACTTGCTCGCGCGCAGGTTCGTCAGGTCGGCGACGGCACGGGCGGTGGCGTCCGCGTCGGCGAGCGCATCATAAGGGGTCTCGAAGCGCCATTCGGGAAGCTGGACGCGCCGGCCGATGCGCGGGCGGGCTTCGGAGGTGAGGGCGGTCACGACTTCACCATCCTTGGTACGGTGACGGGCCGAGACCGCGCGCGCTTCGAAGTCGGCGATCTCGAAGATCTTGTCGACGCGGTAGCTCTCGGGCTTGGCGGCTAAGGCCGCTGTCATCGCTTCAGGGAGAGGGACGATGCGCTTACCGTTGTCGGTGAGTAGGAAGTGATGGCGGGTCGAGGGCTGCACGCCGATCTTCGCTTCGACGGTCGCTCCGGTTTCGGCGGTGACCTTGAGGGTCCAGCGCGGGGCTTCGAGGCCGTAGTCCTTAAGGCTGGAGCCATTGGCCTTGGCTTCGGCCGCGTCGAACCCGGCTTCGGCGCTGACGAAACGAAGTTCATCGAGTAGGCGTTGGACAGTCCAGATATTAGCCGGCCAGTCGAACGGCTCGGTGAGCCGCCAGCCGGCGCTACGCTTTTCAAGCACGATGCGCTCAGGGCCCTCGCTCAGGATGAGCTTCGTCGGCGTCGACGGGAAGAGCTGTGTCTGACCGATGGCCGTCGGCTGATGGCCGGACGTGGCCCTCCAGACGAGGCCGAAGGCGATCAGGTTGGCGACCAGCAAGATGACGGTGGTGCGGGAAATCCGCATGGGCACATTAACTTCTGCGTCGCCACACGGAAACCGCAAGCCCGACTGCGAGGATGGCCAGCGGAATCAGGGAGAAACGGAGGGCTAGGGCCCAGAAGTCAGAAGCGGTGGCGTTGAGCTGATATTCACCCTCGGCGCGGGCCGGCAGGGAGATCGCACGGTCGCGATCGGTGAGCCAGGCCGCACACTGCGTGACGAAGGCACGGTTGCCTCCACGGTTTAGTCGTTGGTTGGCGGCGATCTGGGAGGTGCCGATGACGACGAGTCGGCCGCCAGCGCCGCCCACTCCCTTACGGATACCGGTGGCGCGTTCGGCCGCGGCGGCGAGGCAGACAGGCCCGGCCTGGTCGCGGTCAGGGTCGAATTTCACCGGTCGTCGGACGAGGTCAGTTTCGCCCCAGGCGGCGTCAGAGGAGAAGACGAGTTGCCAGACTCCGAGCGTGCTGTCGGGGGCGCTGCCTTCATCGAAGCGAGTTGGGCGGATTCGCGAGGCGATGAGCGGGAGGTTCTGTTCCTTGAGGACCTTGGTGAGCGGATGCTCCTTCTCCTCGAGACGGATTAGGGCGATATCGCCGTCGGTCGTGCGGCGTGCCGGGTCGGGCTCCTGGAGTTCGGCGTCGGGCGAGAAGATTGCCCAATCGGCGAGCGTCGGCTCAAGGCCATGATCGCGCCCCGGGTCGAGCATCGCGAGGACGCGACCATTGCGTTCGTAAAGGTAGTTCTTCAGGCGCGCGTTCTCGGAGGCGGAGAAGGGCGTAGCCGGTCCGGCGATGAGCACCATCGCCGCGTCCCGCGGCACTTCAGCGACCGTGGCGAGGTTCAGCTGGCGGACCTCGAAGTTGCGGTTGCGCAGTTGGCGAGAGAGCAGGGACATCCCGCGTTCCGGGAGGGCATCCTCGACTCCGAGCTCGCCGTGGCCCATGGTGACGTAGCAGATGGCGGCCTTGTCTTCAGTCACCTCGATGAGCGCGGAGGTCACGGCCTCTTCGCCCCGAAAGCCGCCTTCCTTGGTTACGAGTTCGCGGTAACTGATATATTTGGCGCGCGAGCCGCAGCTCAGGATGAGCGCGATGGAAGCATCAGGGGCGCCATGGCGCGCCGCCAGTTCGGAAAGTAGGGGCGCGTTGCGGCCGCCGCCCGCGAGTTCGACGGCAAACCAAGCGGGACCGCTACGCCCCGATTCGACAACGTAGGAATCGAGGAGCTTCAGTAGCCGAGAGCGCACGACCTGCGCCGGCTCGGATGAGTCGTTGGTGACTAGCACCGCCTTCACCCAGCCTTGGTTGCGGCCGACGCCGACTGGGCTGCGGCGCCCAGCGGCTCGGACGGTCTCGGCTGATTCGGGTGCAAGCGAGTGGCGACGGTCTGAGGTGATGTCGTGGCGGAGACGGAACTCGGGGAGTGAAGCCAAGAAGTTCACGACCACTGCGAGCGCAATCGCGAGCAGGGCCTGCGTCAGGCGGTTGAGCCGGCGGATGGGCCGGACAGAACCGAAATCGTCGCGGATGGGAGCCATGTTACTCTTGTCCCTCTACGGATAATACCGCCAGGCCTAAGCAAAGCAGGGTGCCCGTACCGTAAAGGATGATTGGCCGGGAATCTAGGATGCCGGCAGCGAAATCCTGCAGGTGGCCGAAGGTGCGCAGGTGCGCCGCGGGTTCACGCAGCCAGCCGAGCCATTCCCAGCTTTCAATCGGGAGCGATTCCATTGCACCGCCTGCGGCGGTCATGGCTAGCAGGCAGATGAACGCGAGGAGGGCCGCGAGTGCCGACGAGCGCGTGACACAGCTGCACAGGATGCCGATAGCGACGTGCAGTAGGCCGCTGATGGCGATGAAGCAGAGCCCGCCCCAAAGGATCGAAGGGTCGCCGAGGCGGGCGTCGCTGGGCGTGGCGAGGCGTTGGACGGCGAGGAACGGGAAGAGCGTGAATAGCAGCCAGAAGACGACCCACACAATCCACGTCGAAAGGAACTTCGCCCACACGACCGCAGTGGCGCTCGCCGGCGTAGTGAGCAGCGCGGCCAAGGTGCCGGAGCGGCGCTCTTCGGCGAAGGTGCGCATGGTGAGCAGCGGCAGCACGCACAGCAGCGGCAGCCAGAAGAACCAGAGCGTGGACTCGACGGGCGTGCGGTCGCTCGGCGCGCGGCTGGCTTCGATGAGCGCGAAGAAATGAATGCCGCCCATCAGCGCCAGGAACAGCCCGCCCGCAGCCCAGGTGTTCCACGAGAGCGCGGCGGAGCGCAGTTCGTGCGCGAGCAAAGTGCGGAAGTGGCGCATCAGGAACGACGGGATTCTCCCGGGGTGCGCCGTGTGGCGGCAAGGAAGATGTCTTCGAGGCCGAAGCGATCTTCGGCGATTTCACGGAGACTGATGCCAGCCGCGATGAGCGCGCTGGCGAGCGTCTCGCGGGCGGGCGAACCCGTGGGCAGGCTGATCCTGAAGGTACTCCAGCCGTCGGCGGAGGGCAGGGCGGTCACAAACGCCGCCGGTTCGATCGTCCGGCAGGCGGCGAGCAGCGCGGCTTCGTCGGATCGGGTTACGAGGGTGAAACTGACTTCCGGAAGGAGCTCGCGGCGGAGGTCTTCCGTGCGTCCCTGCGCGACGAGGCGTCCGCGGTTGATGATGACGACTTTATCACACACCTGCTCGACCTCATGGAGGATGTGGCTCGAGATAAGTACGGCCATCTTGCCGCGCAACGAGCGGATGAGGTCGCGGATACCGAGAATCTGATGCGGGTCCAGGCCGATGGTCGGCTCGTCGAGGATGACGACCCGCGGTTCGGCGAGCAGTGCGTCGGCGATACCGACGCGCTGACGGAAGCCCTTAGAGAGCTGCCCGATGAGCCGGCCGGAGGCGCGGCGGGTGAGGTCGCAGTCATCCATGACCTTGCGGACGCGCTCGCCGACCCGGGAGGGGTCGACGTCCTTGAGGCGAGCCCGGAGGGTGAGGTATTCCTCGACGCGCATGTCTTCGGGGAGCGGGTTATTCTCCGGCATGTAGGCCAGGTGCCGCTTGGCGCCAGCCGGGTCGAGGGCCACGGAGACGCCCCAGATGGTGGCGCGGCCGGAGGTCCCGGACATCGTGCCCGAAAGAATCCGCATCGTGGTCGACTTGCCCGCGCCGTTCGGGCCCAGGAAGCCGACGATCTCGCCCGGCGCCACGGAGAAACTCAAGTCTTCCACCGCGGTCAGGGAGCCATAGCGCTTAGTCAGCTTTTCCGCCACGACGGCGGCTTCCGGGAGGGGCGCTGCTTCGTTCATGTGTCGGGCTCCGGGAGGATGGGTTACGACTCGTCGGCACCATGCGAACGGGTCAATGGAAGACACGCCGAACGACCTTTATTAGCAAGGAGAATAGAGGTTTGTGGGCGAGGTCTCACTTGCGGTTTGTTACCCGTAAGGCGGTAATGATGACACCTCGCCATGAGCCTCCGTTTCACCGCCCCTTGGTCCTTGCTGGTTTTCGTTTCCATTCTTCTGGCAGATCCGCTGCCAGGCACGTCCGTCCGCCAAGCGGGCGAGGACGTCGACTCCGCCTCGGTTCGTACGCGGCCCGGTCTCGCCCCGAGCCCGACGTTGCTCTTCAACGGCTGGGGCGTCACGCCGGCTGGCTCGCATGTGCCCAGCGGCGACATGGCTTTGCGCATGGTGATCGCCCCGGACAAGAAGGCGGTGCTGGCCGTGAGCGCTGGTTATAATAAGCAGGGGGTGACGGTCGTCACGCTCGACGAGTCCCGCACCTCGCAATTCCTTTCGCTGAAGGAATCCTTCAACGGCCTAGCGTTCAGCCCGGACGGCGACCGTTTCTATGTCAGTGGCGGCGACACGGGCGTGATCCATATTTTTGATTACAAGGATGGTAAGGCGACCTACGCGCGAGAGGTGAAGCCCAACCCCGAAGGCCGTGCGGTCTTCCTTGCCGGCATCGCCGTGCACCCGAAGACGGGCGCGGTCTATGTCTGCAATGAAGGCGGCCATGAGCTCTGGAAACTCGCTCCAGACACCCTCCTGCTCGAGAAATCCGTCGCGGTCGGCCAGCACCCTCACTCGGTCGTCATCGGGGGCGATGGTAAACATCTCTACGTCACGAACTGGGGCAGCCGCAGCATCAGTATCGTCGACCTCGCCAAGCATCAGCGCCTCCGCGACATCACGGTCGGTATTCGTCCGAACGACATGGCGCTCGCCCCGGATGGCCGACTCTTCGTCGCCTGCTCTGGCGATAATTCCGTCCACGTCATCCAAACGGGCCAGCTCGAGAAGCCGGGCGATGCCGCCGGCCCCACTCGCCGTCTCTGGGAAGGTGCCCGCGAAGTCATCGCCACCTCCCTTTATCCCCAGTCGCCCGAAGGTAGCACGCCCTGCGGCCTCGCCATCTCGCCCGACGGCAAGACGCTCTTCGTCGCCAATGCCGACAATAATTCGGTGATGGTCGCCGACATCTCTGGCAATCTCATGGAAGAAGCCCAGGATCACGGAGAGAAGATCGCCTTGGTCAACGGCTTCATCCCGACGGGCTGGTATCCGACGGCGGTCGCCGTCACGCCCGACAATAAGTTCCTCCTCATCGCCAACGGCAAGGGCCTGACTTCGCGCGCGAGCTTCCCGGCCCTGAGCCCGAAGCCGAATAAGCTACACAACGGCCTGACCTTCGACCACCCCGGCAAGACCTTCGAAGGCTCAATCTCGTTCGTCGCCAAGCCCGACGCCAAGCAGATGGTCGCCTATACGAAGCAGGTCCGCCTCAACTCGCCTTATAACCCGTCGCAACTTCGCGCCGCCTCGCTGCCCAGTGATTCCGTCATTCCGTCCAAGGTCGGCGAACCCTGTCCGATTAAGCATGTCCTCTATATCATCAAGGAGAACCGCACTTACGACCAGGTCCTCGGCGATATGAAGGACACCGCCGGCAAGCCCATCGGCAACGGCGACCCGAAGCTCACGATGTACGGCGAGAAGGTCACCCCAAACCACCACCAGCTGGCCCGCGAATACGCCCTCCTCGATAATCTCTACTGCAATAGCGAGGTCAGTGTCGACGGGCATAGTTGGACCGACGCCGCGATGGCTACCGACTTCAATCAACGCTCCTGGATCATGTCATACTCCGCCCACGGCAAGCTCTTCGGTAACGACGAGATGGAGACGCCGGCCAACGGCTACCTGTGGGACCTCTGCAAGCGCCATGGGGTGAGCTACCGCAATTACGGCGAAGGAGCCCAACGCGTGCCTTCCGAGAACCGCGGAACCTGGAAGCGTTCCGCCCGCAACAAGAGCTCGCGCGACATGGATCTCGTCCAGAACTGGATTGACGACCTGCATGCGGCCGAGAAGACCGGCGACCTACCGCGCTTCACGATCATGTCGCTCGGCGAGGATCATACCACGGGTACGACGCCTGGTTCCTTTACGCCCGAAGCCTGCGTGGGCAGCAACGACCTCGGCCTCGGCCGCATCGTCGAGGCGGCCAGCCGTAGCAAGTATTGGAAGGAGATGGCAATCTTCGTTATCGAGGACGACACCCAGAACGGCCCCGACCACGTCGATGCGCATCGCACGGTCGGCTTCGTCATCAGCCCTTGGTGCAAGCGCGGCGTCGTCGACAGCACGCTCTACACCCAGGCGAGCATGATCCGTACGATGGAGCTTATCCTCGGCCTGCCGCCACTCACGCAGTATGACGCCGGCGCGACCCCGATGTTCAGCCTCTTCGCCAAGGAAGCCGTACTCACCCCCTATTCGCCGCTGATGCCGCAGGTCGACCTCCAGGCGAAGAACACCAAGAAGAGCGCCTTCTGGGAGCGGTCCGAGAAGATGAACTTCGCCGAATACGACCGCGCTCCGGAGGACGAGCTTAACCGCATCCTTTGGGCTGTTGCCCGCCCCGGCGAACCGTACCCGACCCCGATTCACCGCGCGATCTTTACGCAACCGGTCGAGAAGTAAGGCAGAAAAAAGCCCCGATTGAAACCGGGGCTTTTCTTTGCCTATCTGTCGCGGATTACTTGGCGGCCGGCGCGGCCGGTGCGATGAGCGACGGTTCGGACTGCACGAGCGCTTCCTTGTCCGACTTCCAGACGTGCCCGGCTCGGAGCTTCTTGTCCATTGCGTTGAGCCACTTGGTTGCTTCGGCGGTATCGCCCTTGGCGACGGCGATATTGGCGAGGGTCAGCATGGCGAAGCCGCGGAGGGTCTCGGGGGCGTTCACATCGTCGGCGACGGCGGCGATGGCCTTGTCCGCACTGGCTTCACCGACTTCGAGGCGGCAGAGGGCGGCGTAGAGACGGGCGCGGGTACCGAGCGCGGCGATGGCCGGCGCCTTGCCCGCGAGGCCGGTGAGGCGGGAAGCTTCGTCGTACGCCTTGGCGGCGTCGGCGAACTTGCCGGCTTTCTTGAGGTCGTCGGCGACGTCGGTCATGGCGACGGCGGCAAGGGCTTCGCCCGGGTGGCGTGAAGCGAAGGACCGGCGCGCCGCTTCGTCCTGGCAGGCGGTAAATTCTTCGCCGAGCTCTTCGCGGCGGCTTTCGTTCCAGAAGAAATAGGCGAGGAAGGCCAAGATGCCTGCGACGACACCGAAGGTGCCCTTGACGATGAT
>CAIVYX010000380.1 GCA_903910245.1 uncultured Opitutia bacterium
ATAAGCCAGGCATAAACCCAAAACCAAGCCCACGCTGGACAGCCCCGCCCTTGCTGGATTGCCTGTGCCTATGGCCCGCGCGACCAAGCACCTGAACACGAACGCCCTCTGGGCCGACGTCGGCGTGCGCACGCTCCGCCGCCTCGGCCTGACTCACGTCGTGATTTCGCCCGGCTCGCGCTCGACGCCGCTAGCTCACGCCTTCGCCGAATCCGCCGGACTCCATGTGACGGTCGCGCTCGACGAACGTTCCGCCGGCTTCATCGCCCTAGGCATCGCCAAGGCCACCGGTAGCCCCGCCGCCCTGCTCTGCACCTCCGGCACGGCCGCCGCCAACTACCTACCCGCCGTCGTCGAGGCCCGCCTGTCGGCCACGCCCCTGCTCGTCCTGACGGCCGACCGTCCGCCGGAACTCCGCGAGTGCCATTCCGGCCAGACGATCACCCAGAACGGAATCTACGGCTCATACCCGGTCTGGGCCACCGAGGCCGCCGTACCCGGCACCGACCTCACCCTCCTCCGCCATTGGCGTCAGCTCTTGGTCGACGCCTGGCAGCGCTCCCAAGGCCCTCTGGCTGGCCCGGTGCACCTCAATCTGCCCTTCCGCGACCCTCTCGCCCCCACCGACGCCGAAAAGGGCTTCAAGGTGCCCGCCGGCCTGAATCTTGAGACCTTCACGAACGTCCCGCCCTGTGGCATCGTCCGCCCGACCCTCACGCCCGCCACGGTGGCCAGCCTGCTGCCGAAGACCGAGCGCGGCGTTATCGTGGTCGGGCCGCATACTTTTGAAGACCGCGACGAAAGCGCCGCGGCTCTGCGCGAACTTTCCCAGCTCACCGGCTGGCCAATCCTCGCCGATGGTGCGGGCACACTGCGCGGCGACCTCGCCGGCGATGCTTCGCTCGTCTCGGGCTACGACCTCATCCTGCGTGACGCCAAAGCCGCCAAGGCGCTTCGTCCGCAGGCCGCGGTCTTCGTCGGTCCGCTCCCGACCAGCAAGGTCCTCCGCGCTTGGCTGAAGGAAGGCGACATCACCGTCATCCAGCTCGGCCGTGCCGGCGAGAACACCGACCCGACGCATTCACGCTGGAGCCGCCTCGACGGCCAGCTCGTGCCCTCGGGCGACAAGGTCGCAGCCAAAGCCTCCGCTTACGGCAAGGCCTGGCAGACGGCCCAGAAAGCCGCCGCCAAGAAACTCACGCGCATCGTAAACGTCGACTGGCCCTTCGAGGGCCGCGTCGTCTCGCTGCTTGATGAAGCCCTTGGCCCGGATGACCGCCTCTTCGTCGGCAGCAGCATGCCGATCCGCGACGTCGAGTGGTTCTACCATCCGCCCGGCCCCGGCCCGGAAGTCCTGACCAACCGCGGCGCCAACGGCATCGACGGCACTGTCTCGACTGCGCTTGGTGCCTCGCTCGACGGCAAGCGTACCGTGCTCCTCTGCGGAGACCTCACCTTCCTACACGACAGCAACGCGCTGCTCTCAGCCTACGGCCACCGCGGCGACCTCACGGTCGTCGTGATCAACAATCAGGGCGGCGGCATCTTCAACCACCTCGCCGTCGCGAAGAGCGCCCACTTCGAACAGCTCTGGGGCACGCCGCAGGCGACCGACCTCGGTAAGCTCTGCGCCGCGCACAAGGTGAGGCACGACCTCGCCGACGATTGGAACGACCTGCGTCGCCTGCTCGAAATCCGCGGCAAGGGCGTTCGCGTCATCGAATTCCGCACTGACCGGGAAGCCGACGCCGCCTGGCGCCAGAAGTCCTTCCGCTAAAGCCCGCATGCAACCCACTCGCCTGTTTCTTCTGGTCGCACTCTGCATCGGACTGCAGGCCGCGGACAAGCCGGAGGCCAAGGCCGAGGTCAAAGCCGTACCGCGAACGGAGCTCAAAGTACTGATCGCGCCAGGCGCTTCGCTGAAGTTCGATTTCCCTGAGTTGACCGTGGATCGTCACGGCGCGATGGCGGCCTGCAACGTGAAGCTTCCCGCCGGCTACGAGGCCGGAAAGAAATACCCGCTGGTGGCTTGGCTCGGCGGAGGCGAAGGCGGCAACAACCCGAGCGGCTCGTTCCTGCCCGAAGGCGATTTCATCCTCGTCGGCCTACCCTACCCCAAGGGCGCGAACAACCCTACCCAAGCGAACATGGTCGGAGATTTCGCCAAGATCTGGGCGTATCAGCGCTTCATGCTGGATGAGATTGCGAGGGTCATCCCCAACATCGACAAGTCGCACTCGATCATCGCCGGCTTTAGTAACGGCGGCCACGCGATCGACGGCATGCTGCGCCTGAGCAGCGGACCTAAGCTCACGGAATATTTCGGTATCTTCGTTTTTGCCGACGGCGGCGGCACGACCTATACCTCGAAAGGCAACCTCCCTAATCTCGCCGGAAAGTTCGCCTATGCCTGCTGGGGCTCAGAGAAAGGGTCCAATAAGCCCAACACCAGCCAGCTCCCCAAGGCCCTCAAGTCAAAGGGCGCGACGGTCGTCGGCAGCGAAATGGCCGGCGTCGGCCACTCCTTCGCTGAGTCCGAGCACCCCAAGGTAGCTGAATGGCTGGCGAAGGTCGCTCTGGCTGGGCCGGCGAAGAAGTAGGCCTAGAAGTAGGCCTTCAGGAATTCGGCTTCGGTCGCGGACAACGGCGACTCGCCGGTGGCCATGGCTGGAGTCGGCAGGAAGTGCTGATGCTCGGGCGGCAGGACGCAGAAGCCGAGGCGCTCGTAGATCGCCGGTTTGATCTCGGAGAAGAGCAGGAAGCGAAGATCCGGCTGGGCGAAGCGATGCAGCTCCATGACGGCGCGCAGCAGCAGCGAACCGTAACCCTTGCCACGGTGCTCCGGGGAGGTCGCCACGGAAGCGAAACCGATGAGGCTCTCGCGGAAACGCAGGACGTTCAACGCGGCGACGGGTTGCCCCGCGGCGTCCTCAAGCAGGTAACGCGTGCCGCGCAGGTGATTGCGGTCGGTATCCTTGCCGGCGCAATACTGGTCGAAAGTCTTGTCCTGCTTCCACTCGCCGTAGCCGAAAGCCAGGACGGTACGCATGTCTTCTGGCTGCACGAGACGCAGTCGACCCACCGGCGTGAAACGTGTGCGGCCATCCTCGATTACGCCTTCGAACATCGGCTGCGGGCGGACCCACGTGCGCGCCGCAGGATTATCATACAGGCAGCGATAGATCACCTGCGGCGATAGGTCCTCGGAATGCGCGGCGACTCCGAGCCGGAGGTAATGGTTGCCTTTATAGTGGCGGTAGAGGTTCCAGGCCATGGTGGTTGCGACGCAGGGATAGGGATAGGGATAGGGGTCGGGGTCGGGGTCGGCAAGGCATGGGTAGGGCTGAGCGCCCCGCTCAGCCGCAGATACGCCCCACGGCTGACCGAGGGCGGTCAGCCCTACCAAAGACCAAGGACAGCACATGGTGCTGTCCCTACCTCAAGGCAGCACTCCCCCGATACTCGATACTCCATACTCTTTGTCCAACCCCTGCCCCTACCCCTAAACTATTTCGCAGGACCCCAGTGGGACGTGACGGGGTGCAGGATGAAGAGCGGCTTGCCGACGACGTCCAGAGCGGGCACTTCGCCCCAACCGCGCGAGTCGTAGCTATTGGCGGAGTTATCGCCCATCGCGAAGTAATGTCCTGGCGTCACGGTGTATTCCTGCTGCAGCGGAATCGCGTAGCGGTCGCCGCCGGCTTCAGGCAGGTACCCGTAGTAACCCTTGTCCATCGCGCGCTGGCTATTGAGTGCCATCGGCTCGGGCGAGGTGACGACCTTGCCGTCGACAAAGAGTTCACCTTTTTCGCCTACGCGGAGCTTCTGCCCGGGGACGCCGGCAAGTCGCTTAACGTAATAATTCTGGGAGGGCTGACCGTACTGATCATCGAGGCCGCGGATATTGTTCGTCCGGAAGACGAAGGTGTCGCCGCGGGACGGCTCCACGAAGTGGTAGGACATGCGATCCACGAAGAGCATGTCGCCTGTCAGTATGTCGAAGTTGAGCATGGTCTGCCCGGCGGTGGCCTGCTTGCCAGTCATGAGCACCGGGCCGAACGGACCGTTCTTAATGCGTCCCTCGCGGGCGGCCTTGGCGAGGACGACGCGCCAGCGATCCTGATCTTGGCGAGGCAGCTTCAGCTTGGACTCCTCAGGGAAGAACGTCTTCAGCAGCACCGTCTCGAAACCGAAGTCGGCCGGCATGAGCACGGACTGCATCATGTTGCCGATCTGGATCTCATGCTTGTCCGCCGGGCCCTTCCAGATACCCGTACCGAAAATACCGTCGTCAATCGTGCGCTGGCGGGAACGTAGGCTGTACTCGACCTGATTATTTCCGAAGCGCTGCATCACAATCGGGATACCGATTTCGCCCGTGGCTTCGGCTGGAATGACGTAGGTCCAGGTCCACTGGACCTTCTCGAGCAGGCGAATCGCCAGACTCGGGACGGGCTCGTCGGCGGCGCGCACCTCAACGGTCATGCCGTTATACGTGGGCCACATGGAGTTCGTCGGGATCTTGAAAGGCTGCAGGAAGAAGCTGCGAATCGAACCGGCCACGATGGCGGCCATGACCACCATCTCGGTGTAGTCGCAGCCCGTGGTCAACGGGTAGATCTTACCGCCGTTGCGGACGAGCACCTCGTGCAGCTGATTAAGGAGCACCTCGACCTGCGTGAGTTCCATCGACCGGTCCTTGGAAGCGGCCCGGACCTTATCGGCCAACTCAAGCTGCCCGTTGAGGGCCTCCTTTGTGAGGACGTCGCCACGGTAGAGCTCAATCTTCTCCGACGCCTCGAGCAAGGCCTTGCCAATCTTGCGGAGTTTACGTCGGTAATAGAAGGACATGGGAAGGACCCGCCCAAACTATCGGCCACCCCACCGAGGGAAAGCCCGAATTGGGTCTTAACCCTCGTTCTTAAGGATCTTGATGAAGGCTTCCTGCGGGATGTCGACCTTGCCGATCTGCTTCATGCGCTTCTTGCCCTCCTTCTGCTTGTCGAGGAGCTTGCGCTTACGGGAGATGTCGCCGCCGTAGCACTTTGCGGTGACGTCCTTGCCGACGGAACCAATGGTCTCGCGGGCGATGACCTTGGAGCCGACAGCCGCCTGGATAGCGATCTTGAAGAGCTGACGCGGAAGGAGTTCCTTGAGCCGCTCGCAAAGATTACGTCCGCGGCCTTCGGCCTTGGAGGCATGCACGATCGAGGAGAAGGCATCGACAGGCTCTTCGTTGACGCGGATGTCCATCTTGACGAGATCCGAGGTGACGTATTCGCCGAGCTCGTAGTCCATCGAACCATAGCCGCGGGTGATGGACTTCATGCGGTCATTAAAGTCGACGAGGATTTCGTTGAGCGGCAGGAGGCAGACGAGGACGACGCGGTCGCCGTCGATGGTCTCGGTGCGTTCGCAGACGCCACGCTTTTCCTGAACGAGCGTGAGCATGTCGCCGATCGAAGTGCCCGGGATATGGATATGCGCGCGGATGGTCGGCTCTTCGATGTGCTCGATGGCGGACGGATCCGGCATCACGACCGGGTTGTCGAGGATGTGCTCAACGCCGTCGGTGGTATAGACCTTATACACGACGGACGGGTAGGTCGAAAGGATGTCGAGGTCGTACTCGCGGCGCAGACGCTCCTGGACGATCTCCATGTGCAGCAGGCCGAGGAAGCCGCAGCGGAAACCAAAGCCCAGTGCGCTCGAACTCTCTGCAGTGTAGGTCAGCGAGGAG
>CAIVYX010000381.1 GCA_903910245.1 uncultured Opitutia bacterium
CAGGCGGCGTCCTTGATGAACTTGCTGCCAGAATTGAAGGTGATGTACGACTGGGCGATGTTGCGCAGCTTAGTCGAAGCGGCGGACTGCTTGGCCTTCTTCATGACGCCTTGGACGCCTGGGAAGAGGACCGCGGCCAGGATGCCGATAATCGCGATCACCGTCAGGAGTTCGATGAGCGTGAAGCCCTTGCGGTTACGAGTGGAGGTGTTCATAGATTTATTGGGGTATAAATTAGGTTAGGAGATTTTGTTCCGTTGGAAAGGCAAAAAGGGCTTTCTTAAGATTAATAAGGGAGGGGGAAACGGCCAGTCAGGGAGGCCACGATGCCCTGCGCCTGTTCGATTTTGGCAGGATTCTGAGGGTCCGAAAGGACGATGGCGATTGCCTGGGCGATTTCCCGCATCTCGGCCTCCTTCATCCCACGGGAAGTCACCGCCGGGGTACCAACGCGGATACCGCTGGCCTGGAAGGGACTGCGGGTCTCGTCCGGCACGGTATTCTTATTAGTAGTGATGTGCGCGGCATCCAGGGCGAGCTGGGCTTCCTTGCCGGTGACGTTCGGGTGACTTTTGCGGAGATCCAACAGGCTGAGGTGATTATCGGTACCGCCGCTGATTAGGCCGAAGCCGAGCTCCACGAGCGCGGCGGCGAGGGCGCGGGAATTAGCGACGACCTGCTGGGCGTATTCCTTGAACTCGGGGGTGGCGCACTGCGCGAAGCAGATGGCCTTGGCGGCGATGACGTGCTCGAGCGGCCCGCCCTGGGCGCCCGGGAAGACGGAGGAGTCGACGGCCTTGGCGTGCTCGGCCTTGCAGAGAATCAGGCCACCGCGCGGACCGCGCAGGGTCTTGTGCGTCGTGGTGGTGACGAAGTCGGCGTACGGCACAGGCGAAGGGTGCACGCCCGCGGCGACGAGGCCGGCGATGTGGGCGATGTCGGCGAGCAGCAAGGCTCCGTTTTCCTTGGCGATCTTGCCGAAGCGGGCGAAGTCGATCTCGCGGGCGTAGGCAGACGCGCCGACGGTGATCATCTTGGGCTTCTCGCGCTTAGCCATCTCCTCGACTTCGTCGTAGTTGATGCGGCCGTCGGTGCCCACGCCATAATGGATGGCGGAGTAGAGCTTACCGGAGAAGTTCGCGGAGTTGCCATGCGTAAGGTGGCCGCCATGCGACAAGTTCATGGTCAGGATCTTGTCGCCAGGCTTGATGCTCGCGAAGTAGACGGCGGCGTTGGCCTGACTGCCGGAGTGCGGCTGGACGTTGGCGTGGTCAGCGCCGAAGAGGGACTTAGCCCGATCGATAGCCAGCTGTTCGATCTGGTCGACGATCTCGCAGCCGCCATACCAGCGCTTGCCGGGATAACCTTCGGCGTACTTGTTCGTCAGGATGCTGCCCTGCGCTTCCATGATAGCCGGGAGGGTGAAATTCTCGGAGGCAATTAACTCGATGTGCGTCTGCTGGCGCTTGAGCTCGGCCTTAATCAGGCGGTCGATCTCCGGGTCGAGCTGGGCGAGAGGGATGCGGCGAATGGCAGTCATGGGTAGAGAGGTGAAAGGGCAAATCGTGCGAGGAATCGTGGCAACGGCAAATCGGCGGGGTTATCCACATGGGGAGTCTAGCTTATCCACGCGCCGGGTATGGCGGCCGGCTTCGAATTCGGCGGCCAGGAAGGCCTCGACACACGCCAAAGCGGTCGGGAGGTCGACGTACTTGGCCCCGAAACACAGGACGTTGGCGTCGTTATGGCGACGGCTCTGCCCCGCGGCGTCGGGGCTCTGGACGAGGGCGGCCCGGATGCCGCGCACCTTGTTCGCGGCGATGGAGATTCCGATGCCGGTTGTGCAGACAAGGATACCGAATTTCGCGCGGCCGCCCACGACGTCGGCACCGACGGCGTGCGCATAGTCCGGATAGTCACAGGAGGCCTCGGTCTCAGTACCACGGTCGAGGATGGCGAACCCCTTGGCCTTCAGCGCTTCGATGAGGCCGCGGCGCAGGGCGAAACCACCATGGTCACTGCCAAAGGAAAGCGTAAGCGGACTGGTCATCGGGAAAGATTCTGGCGCAGAAACTCCACCATCGCCGGGATGGCTTCAACCATGGAATCGCGGCACTCCTCGTAATCGCGATACCCGCCGCCGAACGGATCGGGAATATCCCGCGGGACTTCGGTCGAGAGGACGTCGCGGAGGAGCAGGACGAAAGCGGGTAGGACGTCGAAGCGGGAATGGAGGGCGGCGAGATGCGACTCGGTCATGCCAAAGATGACCACGCTACGGTCGACGTCCGCCTGGGTCAGCAGACGGCTGCGGTGGCCAGAAACGTCCAGGCCGATGCGCTGCATGGCCTTGACAGAATTGACTGAGGGTGGCTGACCGTGCTCCGCCGCGAGCCCGAACGAGGCGACCTTCAGTTTCTCGAGCCCCTGTCCTCGCTTGACCAGCGTCGCCCGGAGCAACGCCTCAGCCATCGGACTGCGACAGGTATTCCCCGTGCAGACAAACGTGACGGTGTCTCGTTCGACGGCCATGCAAGTCAAGATGAGGGATAAGCCCCTCGGTTCAAGTGTTCAAACCACCCCGTCGCGACGGAGCTGGCGATAACCGATATCCCGACGGTAGTGGCAGCCTTCGAACTTGATCTGGGGGACGACCGCGTAGGCCCGGCGGGCGGCTTCCTGGAGAGTGGGTCCATGGGCCACGACGCCGAGGACACGGCCACCGGAGCTGACCACCCGGCCGTCCGGCAAGCGCTGGGTGCCGCCATGGACGATATCCACGCCCTCGGGCAGGGTCGCCGGCAAGGTGATGGGGTCGCCCTTGCGGATCTCGCCGGGATAACCGCCGGCGGCGAGAACGATGATGATCGTGGCGCCGGGGCGTAGCTTCACGGCCGAAGGACGGAAGCGGCCATGCGCGATGTCTTCCATGATCTGCACGGGGTCGGTCTCGAGCGAAGGCATGAGCACTTGGCACTCCGGATCGCCGAAGCGGACGTTAAACTCAACGACCTTGGGACCGGTCTCGGTGACCATGATTCCAACGTAGAGCGTGCCGCGGTAATCAATGCCGTCGGCCTGGAGGCCGCGCAGCGTGGGCACGATAATCTCGTCGCGGAGACGGCGCTCGACCTCGGGCGTGACGACAGTGGTCGGGGCATACGCGCCCATGCCGCCGGTGTTGAGCCCGGTGTCGCCTTCGCCGACGCGCTTATGGTCCTGGCTCGGCGGCAGCATGAGGTATTCGTCGCGGCACACCATGAGCATGATCGACGCCTCTTCACCCTGCATAAATTCTTCAATGACGACCTCGTCGCCCGACGCGCCAAAAATCTTAGTCTCCATCATATCGCGCAACGCGGACTCGGCTTCGGCGTGCGTGGTCGCGATGACAACGCCCTTCCCCGCCGCCAGGCCCGAGGCTTTAATGACGATCGGGACAGGCTGCGTGCGCACATACGCCAGCGCTGGTGCCAAGGACTGGAACGTCTCCGAAGCGGCAGTGGGTACCTTATGGCGCACCATGAAATCTTTGCTGAAGGCCTTACTGGCCTCGAGGCGGGCCCCGGAAGCGAGCGGACCGTAGGCGGGGATGCCGGCGACTTCGAGGGCGTCAACGACGCCGGCAGCGAGCGGGACCTCGGGGCCGACGATCACGAACGTCGAGGCCGTGCGACGGACGAGTTCTAGGACGGCGGCAGGATTGGCGGCGTCGACCTCCAGGCACTCGGCCTCGAGCGCCATGCCGCCGTTGCCGGGGGCCACGCGGACCTTAGCCACGCGGGGGCTACGAAGGCAGGCCTTGAGCAAGGCGTGCTCCCGGCCGCCAGAGCCGAGGATGAGGACATCGAGTTTTCCCTGCGTAGCCATGTCCCTACTACTGCGGGGTGTCGGGTTTGATGTGAACCAAAAACAGGGCCGGCCCGTTTCCGGACCGACCCAGCCTAAATTGGTGCTCAGGCCGGGACTTGAACCCGGACACCTTGCG
>CAIVYX010000382.1 GCA_903910245.1 uncultured Opitutia bacterium
AGCTGCCTTGGGTAGGGTTGAGCGCCCTCGCTCAACCGGGATAACTTCCTAGGTATCTGCCTGAATCGAAAACACGTCCTTAAGTCGCTATGTTTCGACCATGGAGAACGTCTCGAAGCGAAAACAGCTGCCACACACGTTACCAGCATGGGTCGACCGGGCGGATCCTTTCTTCGTTACAATTTGCTGCAAGCAACGTGGGCTCAACTCCCTCGCCCATCTGGAGGTATTTCAAACGATCCGCCAAACCTTTCGTATCTACGAAGAGGCTAGAAAACTGAAGTTATTCAGCCTGACTGTCATGCCAGATCACGTCCATCTTATCGCTCGGTGGAATCATGCGACAGGCCTAGGCCGAACAGTCATGGCCTTCAAAGGAATCCTGGCGAAACGCCATGCTATCAAGTGGCAACAAGGGTTCTTCGATCATCGAATAAGGTCGTCAGGAGAATTGCGTGCCAAGACGGCTTATGTGCGAGCGAACCCGATAAGGGCGGGCTTGGTGAAAACAGAAGCCGATTGGCCCTTCGCTTACCTTTGTGATGAGGACAAAGACTGTACCGGGTAGGGTTGAGCGCCCTCGCTCAACCGCGGCTGACCAAGGGTGGTCAGCCCTACCTGCCCGCCACCTGCCACCCGGGGCTGCCACCCGCCACCCGAAACTTTGTCTCAGCCCTATACTCAATACTCCATACTCGATACTCTCGTATTCCACTTTTGCACCTTTGCACAGGAGCACCGCTCCGATTTGCACGTTTGCACTTATCAATCGGGGCCTATACCTAGGCCAATGCCCTCGCCCGCCCTCTCCAAATCCCTCTTCAAACTGGGGCTGACGTGTCCGATCAAGCTGAAGCATGCGCTGGCTCGGCCGGCGTTGCCGCGGCAGGCGGATGGCAACGAGTACATGCAGCAGCTCGCGCGGGGCGGGTACATGTTCGAGAAGCTGGTGAAGGTCTATTACCCCGGTGATGACATGTTCGTCCCGAAGGAGAGCCACACCGAGGCATCGGCGCGGACACTGGCCAAGATCAAGGCTGGCGACTGCACCCTGCACGAGGCGACCTTCGCCGTGGACAGCCTGATGGCTCGCACGGACATCGTCCGCGTGACGGGTGACACCCTTGACCTCATCGAGATCAAGTCGGCCTCCGCCGAGGTTGAGTCCAAACTCCAGGCCGACCCGAAGGAACTCCTGAAGAAGAGTTGGGAACCGTATGTGGTCGATCTCGCCTACCAGGTGCACGTCGCTCGACAGGCTCTGCAGGCCGCCGGCATCAGCAAGACCATCCGCGCTTGGTTCTACCTCCCCAACAAACTGGGCGTGGCCTCCCCGGAGGAGGTCCGCGGGCTCTTTACCCTGACCGAGAATGGCCCAGGAGGCCGTCCGACGGTCGAATACCGAGGTGCGGCCAAGCCGGGCGATGAAACGTCCCTGATCGCCATCCTGGAGACCACGGAAGCCGTCGCCCAGTCCTACCCCAGCGAGGAATCCATCGCCGAGGCCACCGCCCGTCTTTCGGGTTATGTCGCCAGCGGTAATTGGCCGGCCGTCGAGGTCGGGATGAAGTGCAAGGCCTGCGAGTTCAACGTTCCTGGGCAGACCTCGGGCTATGACCTCTGCTGGGGAACCCAGGCCCGCGTCGAACATCACCTCTTCACGCTGTGGCATCTGGGTACTATGGAATACCGCCAGCCGGGCACCGTCCGTCGCATCGTCGAGCAGACCGCCCCGCGGGCGCCGCGCATCACCGACCTCCAGGATGAAGATGTCGCCGGCGACCTGCCGCTGCAGCGTGGCTGGAAACGTCAGATCATGGCCGTGCGTACTGGCCGTCCGTTCATCTCGCCGGAGATCGTCCGCGATGCGGCGACCCTGATGCGCTGCAAGCCGGAGAACTATCCGCTATTCTTCCTGGATTACGAAGGCACGCGCTGCGCCCTGCCCTCCGCGGCGGGAT
>CAIVYX010000383.1 GCA_903910245.1 uncultured Opitutia bacterium
CAACTGGCTCGCCGGCGGGGGCATCAAGGGCGGCGTCTCCCATGGCCCGAGCGACGAATGGGGCTACAAGCCAGCCGACCGGTCACACTTCACCCAGGGCTACGACATCCATGCCACCGTCTTGCACCTCCTCGGCCTCGATCACGAGAAACTCACCTTCCGTCACAACGGCGCCAACCGCCGCCTCACGGACGTCCATGGGCATGTGATCAAGGAGATATTGGCGTAAGGAAGTTCTTGGCTCTTTGTTCATCGTTCTTCGTTCGTAAGCTTAATGAGACGGCAAGCCCGCGGCCGGCCGAGGGCGGCCTGCCCTACCCACGAACACCTGCCATATATCCAATCGACGGAATATGACTGAGTGATGAACCTTGCCACCTGTCAGTGACACCTCGGAACAAAACACTAAGAACAAGTAACCAAGAACAACGAACCATCATCATGCGCACCACCCTCACCCTTATCGCGGCCCTGCTGTTCGCGCCGTTAGCCGCGCTGCACGCCGCCGAACCAGTCGTCATCGACCTCTCGCAGCGCACCTGGCAGGGCATCCCGGGCCTCGAACGTACCGCGAAGGGTCGCGTGTATGTCTCCTGGTTCACCGGCGGCCCCAAGGAACCCTCACCGGATAACACGGTGGTGCTTTCGTACAGCGATGATGCCGGCAAGACCTTCACGCCGCCCGAAGCGATGGGTCTACCGACGAACGACGGGACGCGTTGCTTTGACCCGACCCTATGGATCGACCCGAAGGGCCGGCTCTGGTATATCTTCAATCGCGGCAACAAGGACCTCGCCAAGCACGACGTCTGGGCTCGCCTCTGCGAGGCCCCTGACGCCCCGAACCCTTCGTTCGGCCCTGAATTCCGCGTCGGATATGATGCGCCTTTCACGTTCCGCATGAACAAGGTGACCGTACTTTCCACCGGGGAATGGCTGATGCCGGTGACGCTGGCTGAAAAACCCGTCCGGGACTGGTGCACGGGCTTTAACGAGAACCAGACCCCCACCCTCCATGGCGTCGGCATCTCCACCGACGAAGGAAAGACCTGGAAGCTGCATGGAGCGGTCAAATCAAAGCCTTGGGCCTTGGAGAACATGATCACCGAGCTCAAGGACGGACGACTCTGGATGCTTATCCGAACCAATAGTGGCGTACTCTGGCAAAGCCACTCGTCGGACAAAGGACGAACCTGGAGCGACGGAAATCCCAGCACGATCAAGAGCCCGGGTTCGCGCTTCTACATCCGCCGCCTTGCCTCCGGCAATCTGCTCCTTGTGAATCATCATAAGTTTGCCAGCCCCACATGGCGACACCGCCTCACCGCACAGGTTTCCACCGACGACGGCGCGACCTGGAACGACGGTCTCCTCCTAGATGAGCGCAGCAACGTCTCGTATCCCGACGGTGCGCAGGACAAAGACGGCTCAATCTGGATCACCTACGACCGAGATCGTAACGGAGCCGGAGAAATCCTCCTGGCCAAGTTCCGCGAAGAAGACGCGATCGCAGGCAAGGATGTCTCCGGCACCGTGACGCTGAAACAGGCCGTCGATAAGCTCAACAAGCCCACGCCCTCCAAGGCCAATTCGTCTAAGCCTTTTGTGAAGTAAAATTCCGCCTGCGCGGCGGGCCTCTTGGATGCACTGGGTAGGGCTGACCACCCTTCGTCAGCCGCGGTTGAGCGAGGTCGCTCAAACCTACCTCGATACCGCTATGTCGTGACGCGGTCCCGACCCTACCTTGTGCCAGACATCGCCATAAAAGACCCCATTTCAGCACATATATACGGTCCCCGAAGGCAGGGAACTTGACCCTCCTTCGGCCTGTCCAATCATCACCATAATCGTCCACCCCAGACGGCCCATCCCTTTTTTTTTCCTCCATGCCCTCCCCGGGACATATCTCAAGCGCCTTCGCGCTGTTCGCCCTGAGCCTGACAGGCATCGTCCGCGCGGCGGAGCCCTACGAGGCCTTCATCCAGAAGCATTGCTCCCGCTGCCACGGTCCCGAGAAGGAAAAAGGCGACCTACGCTTCGACAAGCTCTCGCGCGATTTCAAACTCGGCGCCGACACCCATCATTGGGCCGAGGCCATGGAGCAGGTGAACTCCGGAGAGATGCCGCCGAAAAAGGACAAGGAACCCAAGCCGACCCAGGCCGAGATCGCCGCCTTCGTGACGAGCCTCGACGGCGCCCTGAAGGCAGGCCGCGCCTCTCGTCAGGCGGCACGACCGGCGGTGGCTCATTATCGTCTGAGCCGGCAGGAGTATCAGAACACCGTCTATGACCTGCTGGGCGTGCGCTATGATCCCGCCAAGCAAGGAGAACTTAACGAAGACACCCGCCTACATGGCTTTGAACGCATCGGGTCGGAGCTTTCACTTTCGCCGTCGCATGTGGATCGGTATTACCGGGCGGCGGGAGTCGTCCTGGAGCGCGCCTTCACCACGACGGGCGCCGAGACGCGCAAGGTCCGCAAGACCGCGGCGGAACTGCTCCCCGATGGCGGGAAATGGCAGCAGGCGGTGCTAGACCGCTTCGGCATCAAGCGGCCCCTGCGCAGTTTCATCTACCCTGGCGCCTATACGTACAACGGCCCTGCGGCCTTCTCCACCGGGTGGCTTGGTAATGGCATCGGGGCGGAACATAGCGGTCTCTATAAAGTCCGCATCAAGGCCAGCGGCATCCGCCCTCCTGGCGGCCAGCCGGCCCACCTGACCATCGGCATCCCGGCAGAGGGTGAAAGCGGGATGGCCACCCGGCTCCTCGGCATGGATATCACCGCCCCGGAAGACCATCCCGAGGTCTATGAATCGCAGCTGTACCTCGATCTGCCGGCAGCCCTGCACTTCAGCCTGGAAGCCAGCCATCAGATCAGCGGCACGCACTTCCACCGGCTCCGCCCGAGCACGATCTTCACCCATAGCAGCGAGACCATGCTGACGGCTCCGGCGTTCCCGCAGCTGTTCGACGACAAAGGCAACGGACTTTACTCGCTGGTGCTCCTCGACTGGATCGAATGGGAAGGGCCCATCCTGACGGAGGCCGAAAAAGCCCGCCGCCAGGGACTGCTGCCGCCCGATAACGCCACCCCCGAGGTGGTCACTGAACATTTGCATCGCTTTGCCGAACGCGCCTGGCGCCGACCGGTGAAAAAAGATGAACTGGGGCTGTACCTGCAATCCTATCGCACCGAGCGCGCGGCGGGCGAGAAGATGGCCGACGCCTATCGGGTCGCCCTGCAGGGCGTGCTGACCTCCCGGCACTTCATCTACCTCGTCGAAGGCGACAAGGCGGTCCGCGAGCGGCTCACCCAGCCGGAACTCGCATCACGCCTCTCCTATTTCCTCTGGAGCTCGATGCCCGACGACGGCCTGTTCGCCGCAGCCAACGAAGGGAAACTCAGCGGCGACGGCCTCCCGAAAGAAGTGGACCGGATGCTCACGGACGGCAAAGCCGATCGTTTCGTCGACGACTTCGCCCGCCAGTGGCTGCAACTGCACCGCGTCGGCATGTTCCCGCCCGACAAGAAACTCTATCCGAGTTACGAGCACTGGCTGGAGGCCAGCCTGAAGGCCGAGCCGGTGGAATTCTTCCGCGAAGTGTTCGGCAAGAACCTGTCCGTCGACGCCTTCATCGACTCCGACTGGACCATGGCCAACGCACGCCTCTGCGAATTCTACGGACTGCCCGAACCGAAGACAGCCGGCTTCCAACGTGTCGCGCTCAAGCCGGAGGACCATCGCGGCGGGCTCCTGACGATGGGCGCGGTCCTGGGCCTGACCTCCGACGGCACCCGACATCGGCCGATTCACCGCGGCGTCTGGCTCAGCGAGACGATCTTCGGGAAGACACCCCCTCCCCCGCCCGCCAACGTGCCGGCGATCGAACCCCCTACGCCTCAAAGCCCCAAGGCGTCCCTGCGCGATAAGCTGGCCGCGCACTCCAAGAACCCCAATTGCGCCGCCTGCCACGCCAAGATCGACCCGCTCGGCTTCGCCTGGGATAACTACGACGCCATCGGTCAGTGGCGCACTCAGGAGAAAGTTCCGGCCGGGATCGGCGCCGACCCGAAGATCAATCCGGCGGGCGAACTGCCGGACGGTCGTGCCTTCAAGGACTCCGCTAGTTTCAAACAATTGCTCCTCGCCGACCGAGACGCCGTCGCGAAGGCCTTCATCGAACACCTGTGCACCTATGCGCTCCGCCGGGTACTGACGTTCGACGATAAAGACGACATCAACGCCATCGTCGCCGAAGCCAAGAAGCAAGACTACCGCATCAAGGATATCGTGAAAGCCGTCGCGATGTCCGAACTAATGCGCAAACGCTGAACCCTGCCTCCTTTTCAGAAAATGAACATGATTCGTAGCTTCGCCTACCTCTGCCTCGGGCTTACCCTGCTCGCTGACAACGCTTCCGCGGAAGAACCCTTCCGTCCCGAGGCCGGAAAATTCCCACCTGCGGACAAGGCCAAAGCCTACGACGGACAGCTCATGTTCGTGGATCATGCCAATCGCCGCGGCAGCCTCCGCGTGACCGGCGGAGAACTGATGCACTCCACCGCGCCTCAACCCTTCGCCATGCTCCCCTATGGCATGGTGCGCTATCATGGTGCGCCGGCGGACCTCAGGGATGTCCCGCTAGGCACCATGATGCACGGTCTCTTCTATCTGCCACCAGACCCCAAGCTCTCCTCCGTACCGGTCGTCGATAAACCCAGCCTGACCAGACCCGCCGAGAACCACGCCATCCTTTTGGAAGATGAACCGAGCTTCTGCCTCCGAGAGGGTAAAGTCTGGAAATTGAAGAACGTGACGATCAAAGGCGGCAAGCAAGGGTTGATCGTCGCGCATCGGGAACCAAAGGCGGGCGGAGAAGGCAAGGAAGTCGAACGACAGATGAGCATCGATGGCTCCACCCGTTTCTGGCGCGGCCGCGAGCAGCTCGGGCTTACGGACCTGATCGCCGAAGGCCTGCTCCCTGCCGACGGGAATAAAGCCCTCGACGGCCAGGAGGTTTATCTGGGCCTCGCCTGGAAACCCGACGGGAATTGGATTCGACGTACCGGCAATCGACAGCACATCTCCGACATCTGGCTGGATGCGAAGGCGATGCAGCGTGCTTCCCAGCATCAGATCGAGATACACCGGGAGCTGATCCGCTGCCGCTGGATGCCCGCGTACGTGGATGCCGTCGAGTACGGCAAGTTCGGTAACGCCACCGTGACCGCGACCTTGTTCGGCGGCATGGACCCATCCCTGTATGCCGATTTCAAGCAGGGCATCAACGGACAGTTCGCTGCTTCTGAATTCAATCTGAAGCATGCGTATGGGTCGGTCACCGAAACCTTGGTGGCCAACTCCGGCCCCATCATCGACGTCAAGAAGCAGGAGAAAGATGTCCCGCTGGGCAGCAGCGGAATCCAGATCAAAATCCAGGTGACCCAGATCATCGAGGGAGCGCGGCCGGGGAGGATCATCCGGATCCGACCCATGAACTGGCCCGATGACGCCGTACCACGGGAAGAATATACCGAAGGCCATCACGACGAACGCTTCCCGTCTCCGGACACCATGCCCAAATTCGGCCCGATTCGCTTGAATTGAAGGAAGAGACGAAGGCGCGCGTTCTTGGTTCATCGTTCTTAGTTATTTGTTCTGGTGCGAGGGAACGAGGTAGGGACGTGATTGCCATCACGTCCGTGGGCGGACGGATATCGGATAGGTCGGTGACCTTGCCCGGCTCGACGCGCGGACGTATGCGAACGGCGGTCATCGCAATGACCGCCCTACCCGATACACCGCATCATCCTATCCGGTTTCCGGTCTCCCCTTGAGTTCTTTTACTAGCCCTAGCCCCAGCCCTGGCTCTGGCCCTAAAACCACCTTTGCACTTTTGCACCATTTTACTTCATTCCCCCCATGCTCCGCTTCACCTCCTCCCTGCTCCTCGCTTCCCTCTCCCTCACCGCCGCTGAGTCCGTCCCTGACCGCATCGCGGTGGTGACGAACACCCCCGGTCTGGTGGCGTTCTGGGATTTCACCAAGCGCGAGGCCCCAGGGAAGCGCTTCACGGCCCATGTGCCCGCCGGCGCGAAGAACGACTACGCCCTCGACGCGGGTAATTACATCAAGGACCTCTGGAACGCCGGCCCCTCCGCCAGTTACGCCGACTTCCCGATGCTCGGCGCCGGCCCTTTCGGTCAGGCGATCCGCATCAAGGCCGAGACCAATCCGGACTTCCGCCCCCTGCTCTTCGTCCCCCGTGCCCGCCTGCATGACTCGCCGCTCGACATCAAGGGCGCCGGCAAGGCCGTCACGGTCGTCGTCTGGGCCATCCGTGAAAGCGGCAACCACGCGCTCGCCGGCATCTGGCACGAAGGCACCGACCTGAAGGAGAAGACCACCGAGTCGATCGCCAAGGTCGAACGCGGCCAGCGCCAATACGCCCTCTTCGCCGGCCTGAACAAGGAAGGCGCCGCCTGCGGCCACGTCTCCGAGAACGGCGCGAGCTCCTTCACGAACAAGTATGCGTTGCATAAGTGCAACTCCGCCGAGACTTCGCCGAAGGTGCCAGCCGACGCCGCGCCCGAGGTGCTGGCAAAGTCTTGGCAGACTTTCGCGATGACCTTCGACAGCAAGACGCAGCTGCTCACCGGCTGGCTCAACGGCCAGAGCGGTGACCGCTGGCTGGACAACCCGCAGAAGGACCGACTCCTCTCCTACGCCGCCAACGCATGGCTCCAGGGCCGCCTCGCCAAGATCCCCGGACTGCAGGAAGGCGAAGACCCGAATTTCCCGGCCGACCAATATTACAACCCGCCGGAAGATAAGCCGGTCAAGGTGACCGTGCTCAGCGAGAAGGAAGCCGAGCGCGTCGAACTTCGCGAATACGCCTACACCAAGGTCAAGGTCACCCTCCTCGCGGGACAGGAGACCGAACGCGAACTCGTGTCCCTGCGTCTCAATCCTTGGTGGTATCCGCACGGCATCTACG
>CAIVYX010000384.1 GCA_903910245.1 uncultured Opitutia bacterium
CACTTGGCTACCGCGCCTTAAGACTGTCAGGCCCACAAAATGCCTCCTCCGGGAGGGCGTTTCAAGGGTTTTGTGCGAGGGCTTCCCTTTGGCCGTAATATCGCCTAAGAACGGGGCATGAACCAGCCCCAGCCATCCTTTCGAGTCGGTCTCGGGTATGATATCCATCCACTTGTCGCCGGGCGTCCCTGCATCTTGGGCGGTGTGAATATCCCTTCGAACGTCGGACCTGATGGGCATTCCGATGCCGACGTGGTGCTACATGCCGTCGCCGATGCGATTCTTGGGGCGGCTGGCTTGCGTGACATTGGGCATTATTTTCCCAACACCGATGCCGCGATCAAAGGATTGGATTCCGCCGTCATCGTGAAAAAGGCCGTCGCCGAAGCGAAGTCGGCTGGTGGTTGGTTCGTCGGCAATATTGATATCGTGATCATCGGGGAGCGCCCGAAGGTCATGGCGCATGTCGAAGCGATGAAAGCCAAGGTGGCCGGAATCATCGGGATTTCCCCTTCCCAGGTGGGCATCAAGGCCACGACTAATGAGGGGATGGACTCTATCGGGCAGGGGAAAGCCCTCGCGGCTCAGGCGATTTGCCTCGTTTTTAAGGGTAATTAGGACGTTTTCAGGGGCATCTTAAGGTTCGGGCTTGTGTTTTAGGCCTTAAAACCGAATACTGAACGACCCTTTAGTACAAGGGGCACCCTATGGAAAAGACTCTTATCATCCTTAAGCCAGACTGCATGGAACGTCGTCTGTGCGGCACCGTTCTCGCTCGCTTCGAAGCCGCCGGTTTCGAAATCCTGGCCAGCAAGATGACCCGTCTCACGACGGCTCAGCTCCGCGAGCATTATGCTCACGTCGCCGACAAGCCCTTCTACCCCGAGATCGAGGCGTTCATGTCCTCCCGTCCGGTAATTGTCGCCGTCCTCGTCGGGGACAACGTCATCTCCCGCGTCCGCGAACTCCTCGGACCTACCAATTCTAAAGTGGCCCCCAAGGGCACCATCCGTGGCGATTTCGGCACCGAGATGATGCGTAATGTTTGCCACGCCTCCGACAGCCCCGCCGCCGCGGAAGCTGAGGTCCGTCGTTTCTTCCGTCCGGACGAAGTTTTTGCCCCCGAGGCGAGCCGAGTCTAAGCGAAAGCATAGCAAAAAATAGGCCCCGCAGTTCGCGCTGCGGGGCTTATCTGTTTGGCAGGCAATCGGCCAGCGCCCAGAAAGTAGCCATGGAGTTCCATTGCCCGGAATGCGGGTTGCCGATTGCGGTGGCCGATCTCGCGCCAGCGCAAGGCATCGCGGTCTGTCGCTTCTGTGAGAAGCCCCATCCGCTCGCGGCTTGCCAAGAGGCGATACCGTTCGAGCAACGGAATATCATCCCCGAGCACGCTCTCCCGAAAGGCGTGGTCCTGGAGGAGACGATGGACGGCTTCCGGCTCATCTTGTCGGCCCGCAGCTGCATCGCCTTCTTCCTCGTGCCGTTCACCCTTTTTTGGGTCGGGGGGTCGGTCGGCGGCATCTACGGCACGCAGATCGCCAAGGGGGAGTTCAATCTCCTGATGTCGCTCTTCGGCCTCCCGTTCCTGGCGGGCTCAGTCCTCCTCGTCGGCTTCACGGTGATGACTATCTGCGGTCGCTGCGTCGTTGAACTCGGCGGAGGCAAGTTGTCGATCCGCACGGGAGCCTTGGGCGTCTACCGGACCAAGTCGGTCGCCTGGGACGACGTCCTTTCCTGCCGTCTGACCGAGGCCACGAGTCGCGGTCGTAGTTCCTACTCCACGACCTACCAAGTCGAGATTGCCGCCGAAAGGGGTGAGCCTTTGCGGTTCGGGGTCGGGGCCGAGCGCAAGACGGTGCTGTGGCTTAGCCGCTTCCTAGCAGGCCGAATCCAGCGCGGGCGATAATTCCCCGTTGCCCTCGGGCGGGGGAATTGGGCAAAGTCGAACCATGCTGGATCCCAAGTTCCTTCGCGAAAACATCGACCTCGTCCGCAAGGGCGTCGCCCGGAAGAAGTTCCAGGTCGACCTCGACGCTGTCCTGGCCGCTGACGAAGCCCGCCGCCACGCGGTAGCCGAATTCGAGGTCGCCCGTTCCGCGCAGAACGCCGCGAACAAGGAGATGGCCGCGATGCCGAAGGGCTCGCCGGAATTCCAGGCCAAGGTCGCCGAGATGAAGGCCGCTTCCGCCAAGGTGAAGGAGCTCGAGAAGAAGGTCTCCGAAGCCGATGAGCAGATGAAGGCCGCCGCGCTTACCGTCCCCAACATCCCGCACGACTCCGTGCCCGAAGGTCGCACCGAGGCCGACAATAAGGTCATCCTCGAGTGGGGCGATCACGCACAACTGATCTCCCCAGCCGCCAAGGCTCACTGGGATATTACCTGGTTCAGCAAGGCGATCGACTTCGAGCGTGGCGTGAAGGTCGCTGGTGCGGGTTTCCCGTTTTATATCGGCGACATGGCCCGCCTGGTCCGTGCGCTGATTCAGTACTTCCTCGAGGAGGCCGGCGCCAACGGCTACACCGAGGTCCACGCGCCGTTACTCGTCAACGCCGCTTCCGCCACGGCCACGGGCCAGCTGCCCGATAAGGAAGGCCAGATGTACCACGCGCAGACGGATGACTTCTACCTAATCCCGACGGCTGAGGTGCCCGTCACAAATTTCTTCCGTGACGAGATCCTGGACGAGGCCTCCCTGCCGGTGAAGCGCGTCGGCTACACGCCGTGCTTCCGCCGCGAAGCGGGCAGCTGGGGTGCGCACGTGCGCGGCCTGAACCGCCTGCATCAGTTCGATAAGGTCGAGCTCGTGAAATGGACGCACCCCGACAAGTCCTTCGAAGAGCTCGAGCTCCTGCGCGGCGACGCTGAGCGCCTGCTCCAGAAGCTGAACCTGCCGTACCGCGTGCTGATGATCTGCGCCGGCGACATCGGTTTCTCCCACAGCAAGCAGTATGACCTCGAAGTCTGGGCTGGCGGCCAGAAGCGCTGGCTCGAGGTGTCGAGCTGCTCCAACTTCACCGACTTCCAGGCCCGTCGCGCCGGGATACGCTTCCGCCCGAAGGATGGGAAGCCAGAGTTCGTCCACACCCTCAACGGTTCCGGCCTCGGCCTACCGCGCGTCCTCGCCGCCATCCTGGAGAACAACCTCCAGGCCGACGGCACCGTGCGCGTACCCGAAGCGCTCCGTCGCTGGTACGGTAAGGAAACGCTGTCGTTCTGACGTCCGCTTTGGATTGGCAGGGCTTCGGTGTGACGTAGTCTGACCGCGTGCCAATGAGCCTGCCCACTCCTGATGCCTTGCGTGCGGCCGCTTTCCGGTTGCCCCGCTTGCCGTCGCCGCCCGAAGGAAGCGGACCGATTGCCGTCGCGGTTTCGGGTGGTGCGGATTCGGTCTACTTGCTCTGCGTACTCTGGGCGGACGAAGGCGTGCGGACGAGATTACGCGTCCTGCACTTCGATCACCGCGTGCGGGGCGAAGCTTCGGCGGAAGACGCCCGTTTTGTCGCGGCCCTGTGTGCCGCCCTCAGCGTCCCTTGTGTGCTCGGAAGCAGGGAAGAGCAGGGTGCGGCTTCGGAGGCGGATTTGCGTTCCGCTCGCGATGTTTTCTTCGCCGAACAGCGCCAAGCGCATGGTTTCGAGTTGCTCTGCACTGCGCATCATCTCGACGACGTCGTCGAGAACGCGCTGCTCCGTCTTGCTCGCGGAGCCGGGCTCGCTGGCCTCGCTGCTCCGCGTGTGCTGCAGGAGTTTCGCGATGGCCACCGTCGCTGGCGGCCGCTGATTGCCGCCGGCATTGCGAAGTCGGCCCTACTGGCTTCGCTTCAGGCCGCCGGGATTCCTTGGTGCGAAGACGCGACGAATGCTTTACCTATTGCGGCCCGTAATCGCATCCGCGCTTGGCTGGCCGAAGGTGGCGAAGCGGCCCTAGGGGTTGGATACGCCGAAGGCTTCACCCGTTCCGCCCGGATCATCGGCGAGGCCCAGGCGGCCTTGGCCAGCTGGGCCCAGGAATTAGGATGCGTCGTCTCCGCTGCCGGCACCATGCCCGTCGGCGCGCTCAAGGACCGCCCGGAGGCCTTAGCCCAGGAGTGCTTACGCGAGTTCCTGCATCACCATGGGGTCGCCGACCCCAGTGCGAAATCACTTCTACCACTCACGTCCGCAATCGTCGCCGGGAGTGACGCCCGATCCGCTGTGCGCGGCATCGTTGTGCGCGTAAAGGCCGGGGAACTTTCCGTCCTGACGGAGGCTCCCTCCTTCGGACCCTCCGAGCGCCGTTTGCTGATGGGCTCACCTGATGACGAATGCGGCTTGCTTGCCGAAGTCGTGGACGTCGATGCGCCCCTGTGGGCAAGTCTGTCCCGCGGCGATATCACCCCCGCCAAGGAGGTCTACGTCGCGGCCCCGGTCTCGGCGCTTGCTTGGCGAGGGCGCAAGGACGGCGATCGCTATCAGCCACTCGGCTCCTCCGGTTCGGCCAAACTGTCGGACCTACTCATCAACCGTAAAATCCCCGCGGGAAGGCGGGAAGCACTCCCGGTGGTGCTGTCCGGTTCCGAGATTCTTTGGGTACCGGGCCTGCCGCCGGCCGAATCCGCCCGGCTGGCTGGGCCCACGAAGGGGGCTCTCCGGTTGACTTGGCTTGGCCTCTGCTTAGGTTAAATCTTCTGCCCATGAGTCAAAACGACCAGCCGGATGATAATAAGAACGGCCCCCGCTTGAACGCCAAACCGGTGCTTGTCTGGCTATTGCTGATGGCCGCCATCATCGCCCTTTTCAATATCCCGGGCGCCGACTCCCGTAACGCCGTCCAGAAGATGGAGGTCACCCAGGTCCTCGCTTATGCCCAGGAGAAGAAGATCAAGAACCTCACGATTCAGCCTAACCCGGCCGGTGGTAGCGATCGCTGGGTGCATATCACGGGCGAGCTTGAAGTCGCGGGCGCCAAGGAAGATGAAAAGGCGCGCTTCTTCGCCGATGGAAGTCTAACCGAAAAGGCATTCGAGGCGCTCGAAGCTTCCGTCCCTCGTGACTCCTTCAAGCAAGTCCCTGCCCAGACCGGTTGGACGATGTTCCTCACCGGCGTTCTGCCGACGCTCCTCATCTCGGGCGTATTCTTGTTCATGATGTACCGGTTCCTGAAGAACGCTAATCGCGGCGCGATGCAGTTCGCCAAGTCCCGCGCTCGTCTTAACTCCACCGACAAGGAATCCACGACCTTCAAGGACGTCGCGGGCTGCGATGAGGCCAAGGAAGAGGTGAAGGAAATCGTCGACTTCCTCAAGGACCCGAAGCGTTTCACTAAAATCGGCGCGAGCATCCCGAAGGGAGTGCTCATGGTCGGCCCTCCCGGCACAGGCAAGACGTTGCTCGCCCGCGCAGTCGCCGGCGAGGCCGGCGTGCCTTTCCTTAGCATCAGCGGTTCGGACTTCGTAGAGATGTTCGTCGGCGTCGGTGCTGCCCGCGTGCGCGACACCTTTGAACAGGCCCGCAAACTCGCCCCCTGCATCATCTTCATCGATGAAATCGACGCGGTCGGTCGCCAGCGCGGCGCCGGCGTCGGTGGCGGCAACGATGAGCGCGAGCAGACCCTCAACTCCTTGCTCGTCGAGATGGACGGCTTCGACGGCCAGGCTGGCGTGATCGTCATCGGCGCCACCAATCGCTCCGATGTCCTCGATGCTGCCTTGCTGCGTCCGGGTCGCTTCGACCGACAGGTCTTCGTCGACCTGCCTGATTTGCGCGGCCGCGAGGCCGTGCTGGCCGTGCACGCCAAGCGCTTCCAGCTCGCTCCGTCCGTCGACCTCCAGCGCGTTGCGCGCATCACGACCGGTATGTCTGGCGCCGACCTCGCCAACCTCCTCAACGAAGGCGCCCTCCATGCGGGCCGTCGCAATCGCGAGAAGGTCGAGATGTCCGACATCGAGGAAGCCCGCGACAAGATTGCCTACGGCCGTGAGCGTAAGAAGGTCATGGATGAGTCCGACCTTAAGAACACTGCGTACCACGAGGCTGGCCACGCCGTGGTGCAGGCTCTCATTGATGACGGTGCGCTACCGCTCCACAAGGTCACCATCATCCCGCGCGGACGCGCCCTCGGCATGGCCATGCTCATGCCGACCAAGGAGATTCTCGGTTATTCTCGCAAGCGCCTGCTCGATTATATCTGCATGGCGATGGCCGGCCGCATCGGCGAGAAGGTCATCTCTGGAGAGATTTCCAACGGCGCTTCGAGCGATATCAAGCAGGCCACGCGCTTCGCGCGCCAGATGGTCTGCGACTGGGGCATGAGCGACCTCGGACCGATCGCCTTCGGAGAAAATTCTGACACCGTCTTCCTTGGTCGCGAAATCTCGCGCACCCAGAATCACAGCGACGCCACCGCGCGCCGTATCGATGAGGCCATCTCCACCATCGTGCAGGAGCAGTATGTCCGCGCCGAGAAACTCATCGCCGACAACGCCGATGCCCATCGCAAGATTGCCGAGGCGCTTTTGCTGTATGAGACCCTCGACGGCGTGCATGTGATGGAAATCCTTAAGACTGGCTGCATCCAAACGCCGATCGCCGGCCCCGTGGTGGCGGCTGCTCCGGCGGCGGATGTCGCCCAGTCTCCCGCTACCCCAGCCGCCGACGCTGGTCCTGGCCTGCAGTCCTCGCCTAGCCCCGCTTGAGGTTTGCCCTCGGCTGGCCGGGAAGGTAGGGTGGGGTATGGTCATCGGACTCACCGGCGGTATTGGCTGCGGCAAGTCCGCGGCGGCCGCCTGCTTTGCGGAGCTCGGCTTCAACGTCGTCGACGCCGATCAACTCGCACGTCAGGTGTTGGAGTCTGCCAGTTGCGTCAGCCAACTGCGGGCCCGCTGGGGCGACGTCTGCCTGGGGGCGGAGGGGCGGCCTGATCGCCGATGGATCGCGGCCAAAGTTTTCCAAGACCCGGCGGAAATGGCCTTTCTTGAGGGCATGACGCATCCCGAAGTGGCCCGACTTCGGCAGGCGGCCGTTGTGGATACGAAACGGCATCACGTGGTCGAGATTCCCTTACTTTTCGAAAAAAACCTGACCACAGGATTCGGGTTCATCGTGTGCGTCGCTTGCACCGAAGAGACGCGACGGTCACGATTGCTTAAAAAGGGCCTCACCGACGAGGAGGTTTCACGCCGTATTGCGTCACAAATGCCTCTCTCGGAGAAGGTTAAGCGTTCGGATGTCGTCTTTTGGAACGACGGCGAGCTGGAAATCTTGCGTGCGCAGGTCGCGGCGCTGGTCGAACGACTTCCGGCCCCATAAAGTCGGCGCATCTTTGGTTAATTTGCGGTTGCGGGCAAGGTGCCCCGATTTAGGGTGCGTTTCCCCATTGTTCGCCTCTCTGAGGAACAATCTCCCTACCCTATCTTCCGCTCCGGATTTCCCCACTGTGACGACCGCCGACGACTACGTCATCCAATTCATTCAGGACAAGGGGCTGGTGTCTCTTGCCGACGTGACCGAGGCCCGTGCCGCCATCGAGCCCATCCCGGATGGCCAGAATGCCGACACCCTCGCCATCGCCAAGTTAGTCGAGACTAACAAGGTCGCGTGGACTAAGATTACAGCCGCCCTCAGCCAGGAGTTTGACATGGAAATCGTGGATGTCGCTCAGGTCACGCCCTCTGATGACATCTTGAAGCTCATCAGCCGCGAACAGGCCGAGAAGCATAACATCCTGCCGCTTCAGATGGACGGCACCGAGCTGCTCTTGGCTATCTCGGATCCGCTCGACACCGAGACCATCGATTCCGTCTCGCGCGTGCTCAAGCTTGCCATCAACCCCAAGCTGGCTCCTCCGGACGCCCTCAAGGAGGCCATTTCACGCTGTTATAATGGTGGTCAGATCGGCGGCTCTAATTCCTATTCGGACATCCTTGGCAAGGGCGGCGATGACGGCCTTGCCGTGGAGCTCCCGCAGGGCGGCGATGTTAAGGAAGACGACGCGCCGATCATCCGTTACGTCAACTCGCTCATCGTCGACGCCATCCGTCGCAAGGCGTCGGATATCCACCTCGAGCCGCTGGAGAAGCGTTTCCGCGTCCGTTTCCGCGTCGACGGCGTCCTGCAAGAGATGAAGGGCCCGCCCAAGCGCCTCCAGCCTTCGATCATCTCCCGACTCAAGCTCATGGCGGAAGTCTCGCTCGCCGAGAAGCGAATTCCACAGGACGGACGTATCCAGGCCCGCACCGGTGGACGCGACATTGACTTGCGCGTCTCGGTGCTCCCGACCGTCTACGGCGAATCGATCGTCATGCGAATCCTCGACAAGGAGGGCCTCAAACTAGGCCTGCCTGAGCTTGGTTTCTTCGCCGACGACCAAGCCAAGTTCCAGGGCCTGATCTCGGGCTCAGATGGCGTCTTCCTTGTCACCGGTCCGACCGGTTCGGGTAAGTCCACCACGCTTTATTCGGCGCTGAACTACATCAACAAGCCGGACCGAAAGATCATCACCGTCGAAGATCCCGTCGAATATCAGATGGCCGGCATTAACCAGGTGCAGGTCAAGCGCGACGTCGGGATGACCTTCGCCGCCGCCCTGCGCGCGATGCTTCGTC
>CAIVYX010000385.1 GCA_903910245.1 uncultured Opitutia bacterium
AGATCAACGGCACCAACGGCCGCGACCACTGGCCGCGCGTCTTCTCCGTCGCCATGGCTGGCGGTGGCATGAAGGAAGGTTACATCCATGGCGCCTCCGACGCTCTCGGTGGCGAGCCTGACCGCGACGCGGTCGGCCCGGAAGACTTGGCCAAGACCATGTACCGCGTCCTCGGCATCAACGCCGATAAGCGCATCATGTCGGATGGCGGCCGTCCGGTCGACATCGTCAACGGCGGTCGCATCATGACCGACTGGCTGGCCTAAACCGGCGCCTGAACCCCCATCCGCCCGCCTTTCGGTGCGGCGGGCGGGCTGCGCCCCGCTTAAACGATTTTATGAAGTTCCGTCACCTTGCCGCGCTCCTGCTTGCCCCGCTCACTGCGTGGGCGGCCTATCCCAGCATGACCACGCTGAAGCCGCACGGCGGCCAGATTGGCGCTGACGTCAAACTGACGATCACCGGGGCCCAACTCGATGATTTCGAGGACCTGATGTTCTACACCCCTGGCTTTAAGGTGAAGAGCGTGGAGAGCCGCGCTGCCAACAAGGTGGAACTCACCCTCTCGATCGACAAGTCCGTCCGCGCCGGCAACCACGTCATGCGCGTCCGGACGAAGTCTGGAATCTCGCATATGCGCCAGTTCTTCGCGAGCCCTTTCGCGAACGTCGAGGAGAAGGAACCGAACACCGAGTTCGCCACCGCCCAGTCGATCGCGCTCAACCAGACGGTCGAGGGAGTGATTCTCGCCGAGGACGTCGATTACTACAAGGTCACCGTTAAGAAGGGCCAGCGTATCGGCGTCCAGGTCGACGGCCTCCGCCTCGCCGCGATTCCCAACGGCGCGCTCGATCCGTACATCGCCATCCTCGATAAGGACAAGTTCGAGAAGGCTTTTTCCGACGACACGATCCTGCATCGCCAGGACGGCTATTGTTCCTTCACCGCGGAGTACGATGGCGATTACTACGTGATGGTTCGCGAGTCTTCCTACCGCGGTTCTGCCAATTCCTACTACCGCCTGCACGTGGGCGATTTCCGCCGCCCGGACGCGATCTACCCCGCGGGCGGCAAGCTCGGCTCGAAGCTAACCGTACGTTTCGTCGAGTCGCGTGATTCGTTCGCGGAGGAGCTCGTCCTGCCGACCGAGAACGACGCCGAGTTCGTCCTCTACCCGAAGTCCCAGTCGCCCGCGCCTTCCGGCAATCTCTTCCGACTTTCAACTATCGAGAACACGCTCGAGATGGAGCCGAACGAAACGCTCGAGAAGGGTACACTCGCCGTCGCCGCCGACGCCTACGCCCTCAATGGCATCATTGAGAAACCTGGTGATATCGATTTCTTCCGCGTCCCGCTGAAGAAGGGTCAGGTCTTCGAATGTCGCGCCCTCGCCCAGATTCTCGGTTCCCCGCTCGATCCCGTCGTCACGGTGTTCTCACCCAAGGGTGGCTCGCTCGTCGGCAATGATGATGGCGGCGGCATGCGCCGTCTCGATTCTCGCTTCAAAATAACTGCTTCGGTCGACGGCATCTACACGGTCCGTATCACCGATCACCTGGAGCGCGGCGGAGCTAACTTCGTCTACCGTATCGAGATGGTCGCCTCGCAGCCGAGTCTGAGCTTTGCTTCGCCCGACTATAGCGTCAACGACACCAGCTACCGCCAGTTCATGGCCGTGCCCAAGGGTGGACGCATGGTACTGCTGGAGAACTTCACCCGCAACGGCGTCGGCGGCGACTACCGCTTTGAACTCAAGGATCTTCCAGCTGGCGTGAAGCTGCTCGAAGATGCCGCGCCGGGCGACCAGTCAGGTGTGCCGCTCGTGCTCGAGGCTGCCGCGGATGCCCCCTATGGCGGTGCCATCGTCACGCCTCTCCTCCAGCCGAAGGATCCCAAGAACCAGATTGTCGGCCAGATGCGCCGCACCTACGATATCGTCCGCATTGGAAACACCATCTACTACCAAGGCATCGAGGATCAGCTGCCCGTTGCCGTGGTCGACGAGGCGCCTTACTCGCTCGAAATCGAGAAGCCGGCCGTACCGCTCGTCCGTAATGGCGTCTTCAATCTCAAGGTGATCGCCAAGCGTAAGGAAGGTTTCAAGGGCGCCATCCGCGTCTTCATGTGTTGGACGCCTCCAGGCGTCTCCTCGCTTGGCGAGCAGACCATCGCTGCGGAATCCACCGAGTGCGTCTTCCAGCTTAACGCCAACGCCAACGTCGACACCAAGCCATGGAAGTTCGTCGTGCAAGGCGAGGCCACCGCCGGCAAGGGTAACGTGTACAACGCCTCGCCGTTCGCTGAACTGGCGACCGAGGCCCCTTACGTCGCCGCCAACGGCATTCCGCTCACCGCCCTCGAGGTCGGCATCCCCGGCGTGATGGCGACCAACTTTGAGGTGACCCGTCCGTTCGAAGGTGAGGCCGTCGCCCAGCTCGTCGGCGCCCCTGATACGATTCGCATCGCACCCATCAAGGTGACCAAGGACACCAAGGAACTGCGCTTCACCGTCGAGACCGACGAGAAATCCCGCGTCGGCAAGACCGCCGGTATGTTCGTCCAGGTCGACATCCCCGTCGGCAAGGGCTTCGCCACCCACCGTATCGCACTCGGTTCCATTCTGCGCCTCGACCCGGCCCGCAAGGCCGCGCCCGCTCCGGTCGCCAAGGCCG